>JABFWM010000129.1 GCA_013362195.1 Acidobacteriota bacterium | reverse complement strand
ATGTCGAACTTGTGGGTGATCGCGTGGCGCTCGTCGGGCAGCTTTCGGCGCATGGGACCCGAGGGCCCGGCCTGGCCCGGCTGCACGCCGGCGGCGAGGATGGCCGCTTTCGACGTGTTGAGCGGCTGGGTCCGCTTCGAGCCGTCGCGGTAGATCGACACCGCCTTGGCGCCCATCCGCCAGGCGTCGACGTAGGCCTGCTGGATCTCCTCGACCGTCGCGTCCTTCGGCACGTTGACGGTCTTGCTGATCGCGCCCGAGAGGAACGGCTGCACGGCGCCAATCATCTTGATGTGGCCCATGTAGTGGATCGAACGCGTGCCGCGCGACGGCTTGAACGCGCAGTCGAACACCGCCAGGTGCGGCTCCTTGACGTGCGGCGCCCCTTCGATCGTCTCGTGCTGGTCGATGTACTCGATGACGTCCTTGGTCTGCGCCGGCGAGTAGCCGAGCTTCCGGAGCGCCATCGGCACGGTCTGATTGACGATCTTCATCATCCCGCCGCCGACCAGCTTCTTGTACTTGACCAGGGCGATGTCCGGTTCGACGCCGGTCGTATCGCAATCCATCATGAAGCCGATCGTTCCGGTCGGCGCCAGCACGGTCGCCTGCGCGTTGCGGAACCCGTACTGCTCGCCCATCTCGATCACTTCGTCCCACACGTTCTTCGCCGACTCCATCAGGTCCTTCGGCACGTGGGTCCGGTTGATGTCCTTGAGCGCGGCGCGGTGCTTGCGCATGACGCGCAGCATCGGCTCCTTGTTCGTGTCGTAGCCGGCGAAGGGCCCGCCGTGATCGCGGGCGACCCGCGACGACTCGGCGTAGGCCGCGCCGTGCATCAGCGCGGTGATCGCCGCCGCGTAATCGCGCCCGGCGTCGCTGTCGTAGGGCAGGCCGCGCGACATCAGCAGCGCGCCGAGGTTCGCGTAGCCGAGCCCGAGCGGACGATAGGCGTGCGAGTTCTTCTCGATCGCCGGCGTCGGATAGCTCGCGTTGTCGACCAGGATCTCCTGCGCCAGGATCATCGTCCGGCACGCCTTCTCGAACGAGACGACGTCGAATTCGGCGGTGGTCGGATCACCCTCGCTGACGAACTGCATCAGGTTGATCGACGAGAGATTGCACGCGGTGTCGTCGAGGAACATGTACTCGGAGCACGGGTTGCTCGCGTTGATCCGCGCCGTGTTCGGGCAGGTGTGCCAGTCGTTGATGCTGGTATCGAACTGCATGCCCGGATCGCCGCAGATCCAGGTGCCTTCCGCGATCATCCGCATCAGGTCGCGGGCCTTGTAGGTGTCCATCGGCTCGCCGCTCACCACCGCCCGCGTGGTCCACTCCCCATCGTCCAGGACGGCGCGCATGAACTCGTCGGTGACGCGGACCGAGTTGTTGGAGTTCTGGAAGAACACCGAGCCGTAGGCGGCGCCGGTGAACGAGCCGTCGTAGCCGGCGTCGATCAGGGCCCACGCCTTCTTCTCTTCCTCGACCTTGCAGTTGACGAACTCGACGATGTCCGGGTGGTCCGCGTTCAGGATCACCATCTTCGCCGCGCGGCGCGTCTTGCCGCCCGACTTGATGACGCCCGCGAAGGCGTCGAATCCCTTCATGAACGACACCGGCCCCGACGCGGTGCCGCCGCCCGCCAGCAGCTCCCTCGACGAGCGGATGTTCGAGAGATTGGAGCCCGTGCCCGAGCCGTACTTGAACAGCATCCCTTCCGTCTTGGCGAGCGTGAGGATCGACTCCATCGTGTCCTGGACGGAGTTGATGAAGCAGGCCGAGCACTGCGGCGCCTTCTCGAAGCCCACGTTGAACCAGACCGGCGAATTGAACGCCGCCTTCTGATGGAGGAGCAGGTGCTTCAGGTCGTCCGCGAACGCGTGCAGATCGTCGTCGCTCGCGAAGTACCGCTGCTGCTGCGCCCACGCCGTGATCGTGTCCACGACGCGGCCGATCAGCTGCTTGACGCTGCGCTCGCGCTCGGGCGTGCCGATCTGGCCGCGGAAATACTTCGAGACCACGATGTTGGTCGCCTGCTGCGACCAGAACTTCGGGATCTCGACGTCGCGCTGCTCGAAGACGACTTCGCCCTTCTCGCTTCCGATGACCGCGGCGCGCAGGTCCCACTCGACTTCGTCGAACGGATCGACGCCCTCCTTCGTGAAGAAACGCTCGTACTCGAGACCCGGCACCGACGCCGGGACCGAGGAGCGGGCCGCGGCCTGGCCGGTCGATTCGACCTGCGAAGCGCCTCTCTGCATGACACCCTCCGACCAATGGCAGGCCGCCCCCGCACCCCACGGGTCGGCCCCGACAAAATGTGTTGGAACGGCGCGTCGAAACGGCGATTCGCAGGGGGCTGGGAGGCCCCAATCGCGTTCCGGCTGGCGCGCATCACTATCGGGCCTGGCTACGTCCTTGTCAAGCCCGATCCACTACATATTGTGCGCCTCGGACCGCCGTGACGCAAGGTATTGACGATTTGACGCGGGGTTCTTTCGCCTGCCCTATTTTTTGCCGGGCCGGCGCCTCACTTCCCGGCCAGTTCCCGGGCGAGCGTTTCCGCCTTGTTCGCGATGTTCTGCCCATACACGAAATTGCCCTGCTTGAGGGCGTCTTCGGCCTGCTGCAGATACAGCTTGGCGTCGTTGTACGCCTTCTTGCGCTCGTTGCTGAGGCGGTTGAAGTTGACGGCTCCGAGCGACGAGTTAGCGCGATCCATGGTCGCGCGAATGGCCCGCTCCGCCTCGGTCGAATCCGCGGTCTGCGGCGTCCGCAGCTGCAGCGGCGGCTGCGGCGGCGCCGGGGCGGCGGGCGGCGGCGTTGGTTCAGGATTGACGGTCTCGCCCGTCTTTGGCTCGGCCGGGGTGACAGTCTGCTGACGCGAGGTCGTTTCGCGCGACGGCCGCGCCGGCTTGATTGGCGCAGGCGGCGGCGGAAGATCCGCCACGGGCTCGGGAACGGGATCGGGCGCCGGCGCCGTTTCGACGACGCGTGGCGGCGGCGGCGGCACGACGAGCGCCGGGCGTTCCGCGGGTACGGTCTTGGCGCTCGCCGACGCGCATGCGCCGACAAGCGGGCCAAGAACGATCAGCGGGATGACGAATGACCACTTGCTCATAACAGCCTCGGCCTCAGCGCTCAGCTTCGGCTCTCTGCGTTCCTGGACGCGACGCGTACCGATGCCTCGCCCTTCGCCTGGTGGCGGCGGCTGACCGATGACCGCCGCGCACTAGGCCTGGGGGAAGATCAGTCTAAATCGTGTGCCTACACCCGGTGTGGACTGCACCTCGACCTCGCCGTCATGGAGCTGCACGATTCGATAGACCATCGACAGCCCGATGCCGCTCCCCTTCTCCTTCGTCGTGAAGTACAGGTCGAAGATTTTCTGCAGGTGCTCCGGCGGAATCCCGACGCCCGTGTCCTCGACGTCGATCTCCACGCGATGGCGTGACGACGTGCGGCACGCGAGCTTCAACGTCCCGCCGTTCGGCATCGCCTGGCACGCGTTCAGCGCGAGATTGAGGATCGCCTGACTGAGCATCGCCGGATCCGCGTTGATCTCCGGCAGCTCGCGGGGGCATTCCGTTTTGACGGCGACGTGCAGGCGTTCGGCTTCCGGCGCGACGGTCGTCGAGACGTCGCTGATGATCGAATCGAGGCGGACCGGCTGCAGCTTCAGCTCGTCGGGCCGCGCGAACTTCAGGAACCCGCCGACGACCTGATCCAGCCGCTGGATCTCCTTGCCGATGATGTCGACGTGTTTCGTGACGTTGCTGTCCGACAGCGCGCCGGCGCCCGGCGCCAGCGGCCCGTCGAACTCGGTCGCGTCGGCGGCGCTTCCGGCCGCGACGGCGACCGGCCGCTGGACGCGCGCGAGCTTCTGCCGCAGCAGCTCCAGGTGGATCGTCATCGCGTTCAGCGGGTTCTTCACCTCGTGCGCCACGCCGGCCATCAGCCGGCCGAGGGCCGCGAGCTTCCGCGAGTAATTGAGCGTCGAGTGCACCTGGTTCAGGTACGCGAGATTGCGCGCGACGAGCATCGCGCCGACGAACTTGTTGTCGGCGTCGTCGATCGGATGCGTGACGAGGAGGCGTTCCTCCCCGTGATCGTTCGAGACGGACACGGGGCCCTGGCCGCGATGGGCGGCCAGCGTGCGCTCGATCAGCTGACGCACCGCGTCGGTCGCCGGCGCCATCTCCGACAGCCGGCGCGTGCTCGCAATCGAAAACCCTGGCAGCAGCGAACCCATGGCCGGATTGCAGAAGATCAACTCGCCGTCAGGATTGAACAGCGCGACGGCGTCCTCGAGCGTCTCGACGACGGTTTCGAGGTCGGTGGGCGTGGACAGCGCCTTGGCGCGCGACGCGGACAGCTGTGCGCTGATCGCCTCGAACGACGTGCCCAGGTGCTTGAACTCCTCCCCTTCCGGCAGTTCGAGGCGCACGTCGAGTTCGCCGCGTCCGAGCCGTGAGAGGCCGCTCTGGATGACGTGGATCGGCCGCAGCATCCATTGCGCGAGCAGGATCGCGACCGCCGTCGACAGCAGCAGCGCCAGCAGCGCGCTCTGGAGCGCGCGGTGCAGCGCCTGCTGCACCGCCCCCTTGACGAACAGCGTCGAGATGCCGATGCGAATGGATCCGAATTCCTGGTCGCCGAACAGCAGCTTCTGCCGAATCTCGAAGGTGCGGTCGGAGTAGACGGTGCGCAGCAGCTCGATGGGGCCGCGATCGATGACGTTGTTGAGGTCTTCCTGCTCCGGGAGCTTCTGTCCCTCGAACGGACGCCCGTTGTGCGCAACGGCCACCCCGTCGTGGTCGGTGATCGCGGCGTAGTTGACGTCGCGCGAGTAGGCGACCGCGGATTCGAGCAGCGATCGGATCCCGCCGTCCTCGCGCAGCGCGGCGTACGCGGCGTCGGCGTCCTTCGCCGTCGAGACGACCTCGTGCGCGCGCTGAAAGATGGTCTGCCGCAGCAGGTCTCCGCGGGCCGCGCTTTCCTGCAGGCTGAGCCGCGCCAGCGTCGCCATGTGATAGGCCGACAGCACCGCCACGACCACGATGACCAGCGAGGTGACGCCGGCGACCTGCCGCGATTTGATGGACATAGCCGACAGCTACTCTTGCCGCCGTCCGCCTTCCTCTTCTTTCATGCGATTCAGCTTGTTGTGCAGCGTCTTCAAGCTGATGCCGAGGATCTCGGCCGCGCGCGTCTTGTTGTTGCGCGTGTGCTCGAGCGTCAGCAGAATCAGCCGGCGCTCCGCTTCGTCCACGGTCGTGCCCGGCGCGAGCGTGACGGTTGGCAGCGTCTCCTCGCCTTTCGTGACGAGCAGCGGCGGCAGGTGTGTGGTCGTGATGAAATCGGCGTCCGAAAGGATCGTCGCGCGCTCCATGACGTTCCGCAGCTCGCGGATATTGCCGGGCCACGGGTACTGCTCGAGCACGTGCATCGCGTCCTGATCGACGGCCCGCACCGCCTTGCCGTTCACCGTGTTGAACTCGTTCAGGAACCGCTGGATCAGCAGCGGCACGTCCTCGCGCCGGTCGCGCAGCGGCGGCAGCTCGATCGCGAAGACGTTCAGGCGGTAGTACAGGTCCTCGCGCAGCTTCCCGTTGCGCACGGCGTCGATCGGGTTCACGTTCGTCGCGGCGATGACG
Organism: Acidobacteriota bacterium; assembly: GCA_013362195.1. Taxonomy (GTDB): domain Bacteria; phylum Acidobacteriota; class Vicinamibacteria; order Vicinamibacterales; family 2-12-FULL-66-21; genus QHWT01. Next base: position 7,599 of record JABFWM010000129.1, on the reverse strand, counting down.
CGGACGTCGACGGTCTGCTCCTGACGTCCGCCGAGGCGCCGGAACGTCCGCTCCTGCAGCACGCGAAGCAGCTTCACCTGCGTCGCCGGCTGCATCTCGGCAATCTCGTCGAGAAACAGCGTGCCCCGATGCGCCAGCTCGAACACGCCGGTGCGCCGGTCGTGCGCGCCGGTGAACGCCCCCTTCTCGTGCCCGAAGATCTCGCTTTCGAGGAGCGTCTCCGGAATCGCGGCGCAGTTGATCGCGACGAAGGGGAAGGCCGAGCGCGGACTCAGTTCGTGGATCGTCTGGGCGACGAGTTCCTTGCCGGTCCCCGATTCCCCCCAGATCAACACCGAGGCGTTGGTCGGCGCGGACTGCTCGATCACACGATAGACGCTGCGGATCCCCGGGCTGTTGCCGACGATCCGGCCGAAGCTTCCCTGCTCGCGCAGCTGCCGGCGAAGGTGCTTCACTTCGCGCAGCGTTTCCTGCCGTTCGACCGCTTTCTGCAGCAGGATTTTCAGCCGCTGCGGATCGACCGGCTTGCTCAAGTAATCGTAGGCGCCTTCCTTGATCGCTTCGACGGCGCTGTCGACGGTGCCCTGTGCGGTGAGCAGGATGAGGGTGATATCGGACAACTGATCTTTAAGCGCGCGCAAGAGCTCGAGGCCGCCCATTCGCGGCATCACCAGGTCCGACACGATGATCGCGGGCCGGAACGTCGTGACCTTCTGCAGGGCTTCTTCGCCGTTCGCTGCGCCGTCGGTCTGGAACCCCCACGCGCCAACGAGCTCCGTGAGACCAATGCGCGTCGACGGGTCGTCCTCCACAATCAGCACGCGTTCAGCGGGTCCCCCTCGGTCGTCCGGCTCTTCGGTGGACATGCGATCCGTTTCTGTCAGCGTAGCCACAAAACGGAGTGTACCACCGGAGGGTAAGAATTACCGGCTTTAGGATTCGCAAATACCTCATCTTTAATACTTTCCTGTCGAGCTAGTGGCCGAGGTACATCCATTGCAGCGCTCCAGGTCTGGAGGATAGTCCCGTGACGAATCGCATTCTCGTTCTGGTCTGCGGTGCGGCCCTGTTGGGGGCTGCGTGCTCACACGAGTCGGATGCGTTGACGGTTTCAGCCGCAGAACGGCCGGCAGCTGCGGCATCAGCGAATCAAGCGGCGCACAAGACGGCATCACCGGCAGACCGGACGCCGGCGGAGTACCGCGAAATCACGATCCCGGCCGGCACGGTGCTGCCGGTGAGTCTTGAAACGTCGGTCGGATCGGACATCAGCCGCGTCGAACAGCCCGTTCACGGCACGCTCCGACGCGCGGTCGTCGTCCAGGGAGTCCAGGTGTTGCCGGCAGGCGCCGCGATCAGCGGCCACGTCACGGCCGCGCAGCGTCCGGGCCGCGTGAAGGGCCGCGGCCGAATCGCGATGCGATTCACCGAGCTCGACACGCCAGGTGAAGGAACGACGCGCATCAGCACGGCGCCTGTCTCGCGCCTCGCGCCGGCAACGAAAGAAAAGGACACACTGCAGATCGTTGCGCCGGCGGCCGGCGGCGCGGTTGTCGGACGGATCATCGGCGGCAAGGACGCGGCCGCGAAAGGCGCGGTGATCGGCGGCGCCGCGGGCACCGGCTACGTGCTGTCGACGCGCGGCAAAGAAGTGCGGCTCGGCCGCGGCGCGAGCCTCGGCGTCCGGCTGACCGCCCCCCTGACCGTTCGCGTCAAGCAGTAAGGACCATGGTCAGGACCCGCGCCGGAGTGCGGCCGGGATCCTCACATGAATGGATGGCTCGGGGCACCGAGTGCCCCGAGCCATGTTAGATTCGCGGGGTGTCGGACGGCGCCGTCGGGAGTTCGCCGGAAATCATCGGGCCACCCTGCCGGCGCGGCGTGCTGCCGATCGAACGCGCCGCCGCCGCACTCGAAGTCGTCCTCTGCTCGGGCTTTCCCACCCAACTGATCATCATCACCGTGCTGACGACGTTCGGGATGCGGCCGACCGTCGGCAGCGGACGGCTGTCGCCGGCGTTCGTGTTCTCGCTGACGCTGGTCGACACGGTCGTGCTCGTCGGGCTGGTGCTCTTTTTCCTGCGCGCGCACCGCGAGTCCCCACGCGAGATGTTCCTGGGGTCGCGTGCTCCGCGGCGGGAACTGGTGTTCGGGCTCGCGCTGGTCCCGGTGTCGTTCGCCGTCGTCCTCGGCGTGCTGATGATCCTGCAGCTCGTCGTCCCGGGGCTGCGCAACGTGCCGCACAATCCGCTGCAGGATCTGGCGCAGACGCGCGGCAATGCCATCATGTTCGGGCTCGTGGTGATGATTGCGGGCGGCGTGCGCGAGGAAATCCAGCGCGCGTTCGTGCTGCGGCGCTTCGAGCAGTACCTCGGCGGCGGCGGCGTCGGGCTGATCGTGTTCAGCATCACGTTCGGCCTCGGCCACCTGCCGCAGGGCCACGACGTGGCGATCGCGACGGCCATCCTTGGCGCGTTTTGGGGCGCGATTTATCTGGGCCGCCGCTCGATTCTCGGGCCGATGGTCGGGCATGCCGGCTTCAATCTCGCGCAGGTGGTGAAGTTCGTCGTCGCGGGTGGCTAGTGGGCTGTCCACCAGGATGAATGACGACACCTGCTGATCGACGGCGCGCGCGACGGCGCACGGACCGATAGAATAGCCAGACACGCGTGTCTTCAGCCACACAGCCGCGCTCCCGAGTCCGGCGCGATTCGATCCTGCTCGGCCTTGTCTTTCTGATCTCTCTGCCCGCCGTCACGACGCGCGTCTACTCGTCGGACGAAATCCAGTACTTCGCGTATCTGCGATCGCTCTGGTTCGATCGCGACCTGTCGTTCGAGAACGAGTATCAGTATTTCTACGATCACGGCATCGCGCAGTCGCAGGGATTTCACGAGACCTTTCTCGAGCGCCGGACGGAAGCCGGGCGCCGGGTGAACTTCGGCACCATCGGGTGCGCGATGCTGTGGTCGCCCTTCTACGCGATCGGGGATCTCGCGGCGCGGGCCGGCGGCGCGCCGACCGATGGCTTTTCGCGCCCGTACATCGCCGCGGTCGCGTACGGATCGGCCATCTACGGGTTTCTCGCCATCGTCGTCTCGGTCGCGTGCGCCGAGGCGCTCGGATTGCGGGCAACCGGCGCGGCCCTGGCCATCTGGCTCGGCACGCCGATCCTGTTTTACATGTATGTGGCACCGCCGTTCTCACATGCGTGCTCCGCGTTCGCGGTGGCGCTGTTCGTGTGGACGTGGTTGCGGGTGCGTGGGTCGTGGTCGGTGGGCGGCGCCATCGCGCTCGGCGCGGCGGGCGCGCTCATGGCCATGGTGCGCGAACAGGATGTGTTCTTCCTCGCCGGCCCGGCCGTGGATTTGGTGTGGGAGCTCCGAGGTCCGCGCGTGTGGCAACGTCTCGCCGCCGCGATCTCCGGGACGGCGGCGTTTGCCGTCGCGTTTCTGCCGCAGGCGATCTCGTATCTGCGGCTGAACGGGCACCTGGGACCGTCGCGGCTGGTCACGCGGAAAATGAGCTGGCACGCGCCGCACGCGCTGCAAGTCCTCTTCTCGCCCGAGCACGGCTTCTTCGTCTGGACGCCGCTGGCTCTGATCGCAATTGCAGGGCTGATCGGACTGGCGGTTCTTCCGCCCAAAGGCGGAAGCGACGGGTTTCGGAGTGTTCCCGGGCCTGAGAGTGTCCCTGTAGCTTCCGGCCTCAGCCGGAAGTTCGGTTTTGAGAGTGTCCCTGTAGCTTCCGGCTTCAGCCGGAAGCTCGGTTTTCAGAGTGTCCCTGTAGCTTCCGGCTTCAGCCGGAAGCTCGCCGTCTGCATGCTGCTGATGATCGCGCTGCAGGTCTATGTCGGCGGCAGCGTGGAATCGTGGACGGTCGCGGGCGCCTTCGGGCAACGGCGGTTCGTCGCGTTGACGTCCCTGCTGATCATCGGCCTGGCGGCGTGGTTCACGCGGCTTCCGGGTCCGCGGAAATCGATCGTGGCACTCGCCGCCGCTCTCGCGGTGTACTGGAATCTCGCGCTGATCGCGGAGTTCGCGACGGGTCTGATGGACCGGCAGCGGCTCGAGCCGGTGAAGAACGCCTATGACGCGTTCGTCACGCTGCCGCGGCAGGCGCCCTCGCTGGCCTACCGGTATCTGTTCGACCGCGGGTCCTTTTATCAGAAGACGCCCGCGCCGTGAGCGACGCCACCCGCGCGCGAACACCGATGCGCATTCTCTATCTGGCGGACATCCGCTTCCCGCTCGAGCGCGCCAACGGCATCCAGTCGATGGCGACGTGTCACGCGCTGGCGGCGCGCGGCCACGACGTCACGCTGCTCGTGCGGCCCGACACGCACACGCCGCCGCTCGATCCGTTCGTGTTCTACGGGCTGCCGCGCGTCGAGCGCCTGCACATCGAGGTCGCGCCCGTCACGGGTCCGGCAGCAGCGCGGCGCACCGGGTATCTCACGTATGCGCTGGGCCGCGCGCTCGGACGCGCCCGGCAGGATCTCATCTTCACGCGCGACCTCGGCGTCGCGGCGCTTCTCGCCCGCATGCCGCGATTGGTGCGCGCGCCGCTCGTCTACGAAGCGCACGGCATCGCGTCGGCGACGGCGGCCGCGATGCCGGAGCTGCTCGGGAATACGCCGGGCGCATCCGACGCCAAGCTGCGGCGCCTGGACCGGCGCGAGGCGCGCGTGTGGCGCGACGCGGACGGGTATGTCACGATCACGGAAGGGCTCGCGCGCGAGCTGGCCCGGCGCTTCGGCGAGCGCACGCGCCTCGCCATCGTCCCCGACGGCGTGACGCTGCCCGAACCGCGAATGCACCGGCGCGCCACCCCCGTCCCTGTCGATGAGCCACCCGAATCCGAGGCCGCGGGGAACCCTCCGTTCGTCATCGGCTATGCCGGCCACCTGTACCCGTGGAAGGGCGTGCACCTGGTGATTGAAGCGATCGCCGCGCTGCCGGACACGCAAGGGCTGATCGTCGGGGGCCATGGACGCGAGGGCGATCTCGCGCGCGTGCGGGCGCTCGCGCTCGAACTCGATTGCGCGTCCCGGATCGCCTTCACCGGCCACATTCCGCCGGTCGACGTGCCGCCGGCGCTGCGGCGGGCGGACGTGCTGACGCTTCCGAACCCGGCGTCGGCGATCTCGACGGCGTTCACGTCGCCGCTGAAGCTCTTCGAGTACATGGCCTCCGGCCGTCCGATCGTCGCGAGCGACCTGCCGTCGATCCGCGAGGTCCTCACCGACGGCCACAACGCGGTGCTGGTGCAACCCGGGGATCCCCAGAAGCTGACGGCCGGCATCCGCGCGATCAAGAACGACCCGGCGCTCGGCGAGCGGCTCGCCCGTCAGGCGCTCGACGATGTGAAGCAGTACACGTGGGACCGCCGCGCGGCGCGGCTCGACGAGCTGTTCGCGCGGGTGATCGAGGCGGCGGCGTGATTTCACCGCGGCTGCTCGACCTGGTCCGATGTCCGGAATGTCATGGCCTGCTGCGCGGATCGCCGCTGACGTGCGCGTCCTGCGGTCGGGCCTATCCCGGCGCATCGGCCGACTTTCTCGATCTCCGGCCGCAGGTCGCCTTCGAGGAGCGGACGAAATATCTCGACGAAGCATTGCACGCAGACGCGCGCCACGAGCGCGTGTCGCCGCCGCTGCTGGGATCGAAGATCAGGAACGACATGCTGCGCGCGTTTCTCGCGCCGACCGCGGCCGACGTGGTGGTCGATCTCGGCTGCGGGAGCGGACGCGCGCTGGTGTGGAACCGCGATTGGGGCGCCGCCACGGTGGGGATCGATATCGCGCCGTTCTTCGCGCAGGACGCGCGGTCGCAGGTCGACCTCGTCGTCGGCGACCTGCGACGATTGCCCTTCGCCGACGGGACCTTCACCAGGGCGTTCTCGCTGGACGTGCTCGAGCATCTCTCGCCCGACGCGCTGCGTGCCATGCTGGCCGAGGCCGCACGCGTGCTGCGGCCGGGCGGATCGCTCTTCGTGTACACGCACGTCCGCCGGAACGCGCGCATCGCCGTCGGCCTGCGGTGGGTGAACGCGCTGGCCCGTCGGCTCGAGCGGGCCGGCTTGATCGACATGCGCCAGGAGCGGCTGCGCAAGTCGGATCACCTCAACCCGCTCGCCGACATTCCCGAGCTCCACCGCGTCGTTGCGGAGTGCGGGTTCAGGGTCGCGCGCATCCGCTACTACACACCGATCGTCGGCGGCGTGGTGGAGAACATCCTGATGCGGATGGCGGAGCGCCAGATGGCGCGGCGCGCGGCGGCGAGGCTCGGATCGCACATGGATGCGGCGGCGGCGGATCAGGAGGCGATCAAGGCCGCGCGCACGGCGGCGAAGGCGCACATCGCGCGCAGCGGGACGACGAGGGCCGTGCTGCGTGCGCTGACGGCGGCGATGAAGCTGGATCTGCTGCTGTTCGGATCGATCGAATCGGGACCGTTCTTCGCGCTGCTCGAACGGGTCCCGCCGCGATGAAGATTCTCTATTCCGCGATCGACCAGACCGTGCCGGGAACCAAGGGTGGCTCCGTGCACGTGGTGGGGGTCGCGGAAGGGCTCGCCGCGCTCGGCCACGAGGTGCACGCGCTGGTGACGCCCGGGCCTGAACCGCCGCGGCCGGGCCCGGTGCGCTGGATTGCGATGCGTCCGCCGCTCGGCTCGTCGCATCTGCGCCTGACGCGGACCGGCGCGATCGCGGACCTCGTCGATCGTCTCCGGCCCGACGTCATCATGGAGCGGTACCACAACTTCGGCGGGGAAGCGATCCTGGCCGCGAAAGCCGCGGGTGCGATTGCCGTGCTCGAAGTGAACGCGCCGGTGATCGATCATCGCGGCTCGCGCAAGGCGCTGCTCGATCGCGCGCTGATCGTGCAGCCGATGCGGCGGTGGCGGCGGCGGCTGTGCCGCCTCGCCGACGTGATCGTGACGCCCAGTCCGGCGATTCTTCCGCCGGGATTACCGGCCGATCGCGTCGCCGTGCTCGAGTGGGGCGCCGACACCGAGCGGTTTCGACCCGATGCCGACGGCGCACGGCCGTTCGCGCGCCCGCCGGTCGCGACCGTTGCGATCTTCGCGGGCGCGTTTCGCAGCTGGCACGGCGCGGTTCATCTCGTCCGCGCGATGAGGACGCTGCACGCGCGGGGACGCACCGACATCGGTGCGGTGCTGATCGGCGACGGCCCCGAACTGCCGCGCGTCCGCGACGAAGCGGCGGGGCTCAGCCATGTCGTGTTCACGGGCGCCCTGCCGCACGACCAGATGCCGGCAGCGCTGGCGTCTGCCGACGTCGGGGCCGCGCCGTTCGACGTCGCGGCCCATGCGCCCCTCTCGCTCGGCTTCTACTGGTCGCCGTTGAAGGTATTCGAGTACATGGCGGCAGGCCTGCCCGTCGTCGCCCCGGCCGTCGATCGCATCCCATTACTCGTCGGAGACGGCCGCGAGGGCGTGCTCTACGATCCGGCGGCGCCCGATGCGCTGGCCGCCGCGCTCGAGCGCGCCAGCGATCCCGCCGTCCGCGCGACGCTGGGCGCCGCCGCCCGGACGCGCGCCGTCCGCGACTACAGCTGGAGCGCGCACTGCCGCG
>JABFWM010000050.1 GCA_013362195.1 Acidobacteriota bacterium | reverse complement strand
GGTCTTGAGGCCCGGCATTGACGTAGGCCGGGTCTTCAGACCCGGCATTGACGTAGGCCGGGTCTTCAGACCCGGCATCGCGGCGGGTTTTCAGACCCTCCCAAAATAGAAAAGGCCGGCCCTCTTCCGAAGGCCGGCCCCTCCCCTCCCGACGAAATCTACCAGCTCACGCGGACGCCGAAGCGCAGCACGCGCGGCGCGACGATCGCCTGAATGTTGTTGGCGTTGGTGGCGTTCTGGGTGCCGCGGAGCGCCTGGATCGTGTTGTTGTTGGTGACGTTGAAGACATCGACCGCCGGCACGATCCGCGTCGAGCCGAACGAGATCGGACGCTCGACGTGCAGGTCGAGGTTCTGATAGTTCGGCAGGCGGTTCTCGCCGATCGGGTCGAGGATGATCGTCGGGTTGCCGCCGCCGTTCGGCAGCGCGGTCACCGTGCGGCCGTCCGCGAGCGTGATCGGGTTGTTGACGACGACCGCCGCTTCGAACGGATAGCCCTGACGCGCGTTGTAGAAGGCCGACACGTTGAACGCGTACGGCAGCTGATAGAGGCCGCTCAGCTTGAACAGCCAGCGCGCGTTCACGAACACGTTGCCGATGCCCGAGCCCGACGTGGCGTAGTCGTACTGAAAGCCGTTGCGCACGGCGATGTTGTTCGGGTTCTGGTACGAGCCGTCGCCGTAGTGCTGGATGATGCTGTTGTACGAGACGCTCGTGTTCATCATCCAGTGGTTCTGCATCCGGCGGCGCGCGTTGACCTCGAAGCCGTTGTAGGAGCGGTGGAAGTTCGGCGTGTTGATCTGGCGCGTGATGCCGCCCAGCTGGAACGACGGGTAGTAGGCCGTGACCGCGTCGCAGCGCGCGCCCGCCACCGGGCAGGCCGACGTCTGCGGCGTGTACTGCACCGGGATGTAGTCGCCGCTGCTGACGAAGCTGCCGTCGGAGCGCAGCGTGAACGACGAGCTGAAGTTGTCGTAGCGGCGCCAGATGTAGGCGGCGTCCACCGCGAAGCCGCGGCCGATCTCGCGCGCGACCCCCGCGATCACCTCGTCGGTCGAGTCGTTCTTCAGGTCCGGATCGTTCGTGTTGGCGGTCTTCGGCGACGAGGGGTTGGCCGGATCCCAGTTGCCGCTGAGGGCCTGGAAGTTGGCGAAGTTGCCGCTGGCCGGCTGCACCTCGTTGGCCTGCACGAACCGATCGCCATTGATGTCCACCCACGGATAGCGGACGGTGACGCCGGTCAGCGGGTTCACCTGGCCGGCGACTCCGCCGGTGCCCACCTGCCCGTAGTAGCGGGCGTAGTTCACGCGCGCGACGGTGCGGCCGTCGCCCTGCAGATCGTAGGTGACGCCGAGGCGCGGCGAAATGTCCTTGAAGGTGATGCCCGGATCGACGCCGGGGAAGCTCACCGCCGGCAGCAGGTCCGGCATCAGGCCGCTGGCCGGAATCGTCGCCGCGAGCGCCTCGTCGTGGTTCATGTCGTAGCGCACGCCGAGCTGGAACGTCAGGCGCTGGTGCGTGATCGTGTCCTGCACGAACGCGGCAATGTTGGTCAGGCGATAGGCGGTGTGGCTGTCGCGCGTCAGCGACGCGGCGCAGCCCGCGGCCAGGCCGGTCGCGCAGGTGTCGGTGTCGAAGGCCGCCTGGTTCGGGAACCGCGCGCTGGCGAAGCCGCCGGTGTGGCCGATCGATTCGCTGTAGGCGTCGCGCCAGTAGGCGCCGAACTTGAGCGCGTGGTCGGCGCCGAGCGTCGCCGGCAGGAAGTAGTTGCCGTTGTAGTTGACGCTGTTCACCGGGCGCAGGAACACGCTCTGCGACGCGGAGCGGAGGTTCAGGCCGGTCGAGACGATCAGCGCCGGCTGCACGTCGCTCAGCGCGTCCTCGTGGAAGTCGAGGATGAAGTTGTTGCCGACGTGCGCGTAGTCGACGTCCATCAGCAGGCGATCGGTGAGCACCCACTGGTCGCCGAACTTGTAGGTCGGCGACGGGCCGGTCAGCCACCACTTGGTGCCGAAATTCGGCGACACCGCGCGCTGGCGCTGCGTCGTCTCGATCGGGTGCAGGTCGTCGGCGCCGCGCGCGTTGCGCTCCTTCTTCGACATGCTGTTGAAGACCGACAGCTTGTTGCCCTTGAACAGCTGCACCTCGCCCTTCAGGTTCGTGGTCTGCAGCAGCGTGTTATCGGGGTTGAGGCACTGGTTGACGTCCTTGATCGGCGTCCCGAGGGCGACCGCCGACGACTTGAACGCCTGGCATTCCGGCGTCGGCTTGTAGAAGTTCACGACGCCGACGTTGATGTCGTTCTTGCCGAAGCTGCCCCACACCCACGCGCGCCCCTTCCTGATCGGGCCGCCCATCTCGATGCCGTAGTCCTTGATGTCCTGGATCGGGTTGCCGGAGCTGGCGCCCTGGCGCCGCATGTCGTCGGTGATGTTGTTGGACTCGAACCGGTCGTTGGTCTCGTAGAACCGCGTCGACCCGCGGAAGCGATCCGAGCCGCTCTTGGTGACGAGCATCACGCCGACGCCGCCGGTCTGCTGCGAGACGTCGACGCCGCCGGTGTTGATCGTCATTTCCTGGAAGGCGTCGAAGTCGTAGTAGGTCGGTGACGCGCCGGTCGCGGCCATGTCGGTCGTATCGATGCCGTCGACCGACCACTTGGTGTTCCCCGGGCTGGCGCCGCGCGAGACGAAGTTCGACTGCTGGCCGGACATGTTGCCGCCGATGTTCTCGCGGTCCATGGCGATGCCGGCGGTCTGCTGCAGGATGACCCACGGGTCGCGCGCCGACGGAATGCTCTGCAGCTGCTCGACCGTGAAGGTGGACTTGGTGCCGGTTTCCTTGGTGTCGACGATCGGGCTCTCGCCGGTGACGGTCACCGTCTCCTGCACCGTCGACACGGCCATCTGGGCGCTGACGTTGGCGCTGAAGCCGACGCTGACCTGGATGCCTTCTTTGATGATGGTTTTGAACCCGGGGAGCTCGAACTTGACCTTGTAGGTGCCGACTTCGAGACGAGGGAACTGGAAGGTGCCGGTCTCGGATGTCGACGCGGTGAGTGGCTGGAGCAGCACGGGGCCGCTGAGCGTCACCGTGACCCCTGGCAGGATGGCGCCGGACTCGTCAGTCACTTTCCCGAAGATCTGACCGGTCTGCGACTGGGCCCATGCCGTCGACACGCTCAGCGCCAAGGCGAGCGCCGCCAGCAAGGCGGTGAAACGCACTCTCATCGTCATCCTCCGTTGTCCGTCCCAACCGCGGTTCAGGTCCTCCAACCTGCCTCCCGGCGGCCCTGGCAAGCCGCACCGCGTCATCCCTCGCACAAGAACAGGGGTGGGGACGTGTGGTGGGCCCGGTAGCACGAAAAATGCCACGGCCTGCCGTCCGTCGCGAGACCGGGACGAACGGCGGATCGGCGGTTTCTCTCGGGAAATCACGCAAGTCCGGCCCCCGGCGCGGGGCGGTCTGCCGCCCGGATCCGGAAGGATTCAAGCGCTTGGAGGAACGATCCAGTGTGCCGCTCACGGCTCAGGGTTTTCTCGTAGGGCGGGCCTTCAGGGCCGCCGCGCGCGCCGGGTCTGAAGATCCGGCCTACAGCTCTGAAGACCCGGCCTGCAGCTCGCCGTTCGCGGCAAAGGGCTCGAAC
>JABFWM010000568.1 GCA_013362195.1 Acidobacteriota bacterium | reverse complement strand
CAGATCGACGTGGGCTTCTGGTTCCTCGAGGATGCGCGCTATACCACGGCGATCATCGCGCGCTGGCAGCAGGGGGTGCGCGTCCGGGTGCTGATCGACACGCGCGTCAACGCCGTCAACAGCATCAGTCCGCTGAGGGTCCAGGAACTGAAGGACGCGGGCATCCCGATTCGCCGCCGCTTCGGCGGGGGCATCCTCCACTACAAGATGATGATGTTCGCGGGGCTGGGCACCGTCGAATTCAGCGGCGCCAATTACAGCGCGTGGGCCCTGACGCCCGAGATCCCCTATCAGAACTACACCGACGAGGTGATCTACTTCGCCACCGACCCTGCGGTCGTCCAGAGTTTCATGCGCCGCTACGACGACCTCTGGACCGACACGGTCGTGTATACGAATTACGCGAACGTCACCGCGCCGCTGGCGCGCTCGTATCCGACCTACGCGATCGATCCCGCCATCAACTTCGTCCCGCTGCAGGACTACGGCAATCGATCGCTCAAGCTGTACACGCTCGAGACGCAGAAGATCGACGTGATCATGTACCGGATCACGCAGGAGGCGCACGCCACCGCGATGATCGCGGCGGTGCAGCGCGGCGTGCCGGTGCGGCTCATCACCGAGCCCGATCAGTATCGCGACGTCAAGCGTCTCTGGCATTCGTACAACATCGACCGGATGTACATGGCCGGCGTGCAGGTCAGGGAGCGCGCGCACGCCGGGGCCCTCCACCAGAAATCGGTGATCCTCTACGGCCAGGGCCTTTCCATTTTCGGATCGTCGAACTGGTCGAGCCCCTCGGCGAGCTCGCAGGAAGAGCACAACAACTTCACCACGAAGAACTGGATCTTCCAGTTCATGGTCGGGAACTTCGAGCGCAAGTGGAACAATTCGGCCGGGTTCGCCGAGTCACGGCCGTTCGTCCCCAAGCCGCCGGACAAGCCGCTCAACAAGCTGCCCGCGAACCTGGCGACGGCGCAGGGCACGTCGCTGACGCTGACCTGGGAGGGCGGACCCTGGGCGCACAAGTACGACGTCTACTTCGGGACCACGCCGATCCCGCCGCTCTTCGCGGCTGATGTCGCACATCCGCCCAGCGATTCCGCAGCCGACAACGAACATCTCGCGGTCACGAATCTTGCGCCCGGCACCACCTACTACTGGCGCGTCGTCGGCAAGACGATGGCGAACATGAGCGCCGGCGGTGCGACCTGGAGTTTCACGACGGCCGGCACTCCCGGGCCGGCGCCGGCGCCCACGCTCGGCGCTGGCGACATTCTGCTCTACGCGTCCAGGGCGACGATGCACGGCGACTGGTCGGCGGCCGCGGACGCAAGCGCCGCCGGCGGAGCGCGGCTCACGAACGTCGACCGCGGCGCGCCGAAGATCTCGCCGGCGCTCGAGGCGCCAATTAATTACGTCGACCTGACATTCGACGCGCCTGCCGGCCAGGATTACCACCTCTGGATGCGGATGCGCGCGCCAGGCGACGCGTCGTCCAGCGACTCGGTGCACGTGCAGTTCAACGACAGCCTCGACACTGCCGGAAATCCGGCCTACCAGATGAACACGAGCACGATGATGGAGGTCGTGCTCGAGGATTGCTCCGGATGCGGCCTCAGCGGGTGGGGCTGGCAGGACAACGGGTGGGGCGCCGGCGTGCTCGGGCGCGACGTGCGCTTTGCCAACGGCGGTACGCACACGATTCGCATCCAGAACCGCGAGGACGGGGTGTGGATCGATCAGATCCTGCTCTCGCCGACGAAGTTCCGAGCCGGATCGCCGGGGCTGCTGAAGAACGACACGACGATCTACCCGGAATCCGGCGGTGCGCCGCCGCCAGCGCCTCAACTCGGGACGGGCGACGTGCTGCTCTACGCGTCGCGCGCCACGCTGGTGGGCGACTGGACGACGGTCAGCGACGCGAGCGCGGCGGGAGGCGTGCGTCTCCTCAATCCCGATCGCGGCGCGCCGAAAGTGGTCACCGCCTCGGCGACCCCGGCGAGCTACGCCGAGCTGACGTTCAACGCGACGCCGCACGTGCCGTATCACCTCTGGATGCGCATGCGGGCCACCGCAGACGGTACGTCGAACGACTCGGTGCACGTGCAGTTCGTCGACACCATCGACGAGACCGGCGGCCCGATCTACCAGATCGGGACCACGAGCGGCGCAGACGTGGTGCTGGAGGACTGCTCGGGCTGCGGTGTGAGCGGGTGGGGATGGCAGGACAACGGGTGGGGCGTGGGCGTGATGGGCCGCGATCTGATCTTCCGCGACCCCGGACCGCACACCGTCCGCATTCAGATCCGCGAGGACGGCGCGTCGATCGACCAGATCCTGCTCTCGCCGGCGAAGTTCCTGTCCACGCCGCCCGGCACGCTGAAGGACGACACCACGGTGTATCCGGAGTCGGGAGGCGCCTGATGTCGCCCACACTGTCGCTGACGGTGCCGTGTTACAACGAGGCGGCGCGCCTCGACGCCGGCGCCTTCGTCGCCGCGCTGACCCGGCACCCGTTCCTCTCGTTCCTGTTCGTTGACGATGGAAGCCGCGACGATACGCGGAGGGTCCTCGCCGATCTGTGCGCGCGCGGTGGTGAGCGTGCGCGCGTGCTCGCGCTCGACGCGAACGTCGGAAAGGCCGAGGCCGTTCGTCGCGGCATCCTGCACGCCCTGCAGGGCAATCCGCAGTTGTTCGGCTACTGGGATGCGGATCTCGCCACGCCGCTCGAGGCGATTCCCGACTTCCTCGCGCTCCTCGGAAAGCGCCCCGAGATCGATATCGTGCTCGGGGCGCGCGTGCAGCTGCTGGGACGGCAGATTCGGCGCCGATCCACTCGCCACTATTCCGGGCGGATGTTTGCGACCGGCGCCTCGCTCGTGCTCGGGCTGCCCGTGTACGACACGCAGTGCGGCGCGAAGATCTTCCGCGCCTGCGATCACACGCGCGTCGCGTTCCTGCGGCCGTTCCGGACGCGGTGGGTGTTCGACGTCGAGATCCTGGCACGCTACCTCGAGGCGTACCGCTGCACTGCCGGCGGGGCCGATCGGATCTACGAACTGTCGCTCCATTGCTGGACGGACGTGCCCGGCTCGAAGCTCGGGATGACCGAGATGCTCGGCGCCGGTGTGGATCTGCTGACGCTGTACGTGCGCGCCTCGCTGGCGCGTCATGACCCCGCGGCCGTCGCTCCTCAGCCGGCCGCCGCGAACCTGCGCTGGTTCGGCCGGAGATCGTAATGACCTCACGGCGGGCGTATCTCGCGGCCCTCGTGGTCGTGCTGCTGGCGGGGGCCTCGCTGCGCGTCGTCCACCTCGGCCGGCCGGCGCTCTGCTGCGACGAGTTCTACGACGCGTTTGCCGCGCACAGCTGGCTCGACGGGCGCGGCTTCAACGTGCCCGGACGCGAGTACACGCGTGCGCGGTTGATGGTGCTGGCGACCGCCGCATCCTTCACGGCGTTCGGCCGTCACGAATGGAGCGCGCGCCTGCCCGCGCTCGTCTTCGGCCTGCTGACGCTCGGCGCGACGTGGTGGATGGCGCGCGCGCTGTTCGGCCGCGGCGCAGCGCTGGCCGCCGTCGCCCTGGTCGCCATCTCACCCGACGCGATCGACATCTCGCGCTTCGCGCGTCTGTACGCCCCGCTCACCTTCTTCGTGCTGATCGCGGCCGTCGCGTCGTTCGAGACGATCGAACGCGGCCCTCGATGGCCGCTCTGGGGCGTTGCGGCGCTGTCGGCAGAGTTGCTCGCCACGCACTTCCATCCCGTCGCGCTGACACTTGGCGCCGCCGTCTGCCTGTATGCCGCCGTGATGAGTGCCGCAGCGCTCGCCCGGCGCGACTGGCTGTCGAGCGCGTGGTCTGGCGCCATCGCGATCGGCATCCTCGCGGTCGCCGTCGCCGCCGCGCAGCTTCCTTCCGTGCGCGCGACGTTCGTGCGAGCGGCGCTGGAACCGCTCCCCTGGTACCGGCCGACGCCGGGCGGCGCGTGGGTGCATCACGTCTACTTGCGCGACGAGTACGGGTGGCTCTGGATCGCGGTGTGGGCGGCCACCGCGGTGGCGATCGCCAGGGCCGGGCGTGCCGGCCTGTTCGTCGCGCTGGCCTTCTGGGTGCCGTTCGCGCTGATCAGCATCGTGGTCGCCACGAAGCACCATCGCTACACGTTGTTCCTGCTGCCGTTCGCGTGGGTGATGCTCGGCGTGGCTGTCGCAACCATCGCCGGATGGTGGCGGAGCGCTGCGGCGCGGCGCTATCGCGTGCCCGTCGCCGCGGCCGCCGCGATGCTGGTCGCGACAGGCGGTCCGGCCGCGTTTCCGTCGTTCGCCGCCGCGTCCCACCGGCCGTGGCGTATGACCGGCCCGTTCGCCACCGGCTTCTACCATGATTGGCGGGGTGCCGCGGCGGCGATTGGACCGCTGCTGCCGCCCGACGCGCTCATCGTCTCGGATCAATGGCACGCCTCGATGTACTACCTGCATCGACCGAGCATGCGGCTCTACCCGGCTGACCGCGACGCCGCGGCCGGCGACTGGGAGACGATCAGCCGCCGCGCGGACATCATCGTGCAGCACGCGCCGGAACTCGTGAACGCGCAGTCGCAGCGCCCGATCTGGGTGGTTGTCAGCGAAGGACGATGGCAGCGGCCCGGCTACTACGATCCGGCGCTCGTCGCGTTCGTTCGGCGCAACTGCCGGCCCGCGGCGCTGCCGCCCAGCGCGACGCTGGTGGCATGCGACTGCACGCTGCGGACGATGTACAGCGCGCGCACGGCGATGCACTAAGAGCCCGTGCGCTAGTAGTCGTATACGCCCCGCCCGACTTTGCGCCCGAGCCGTCCCGCCTTCACGTACTGCGCGAGCAGCGGGCACGGGCGGTACTTCTCGCCCAGGCTGCGGTGCAGGTACTCGAGGATGCTCAGGCGCGTGTCGAGGCCGACGAGATCGACGAGCTCGAAGGGGCCCATCGGATGATTCAGTCCGAGCGTCAGCGCCTTGTCGATGTCCCGCGCCGAGGCGACCCCTTCCATGAGCATGTAGAACGCCTCGTTGCCGATCGTCGCGTTCACGCGCGTCGTGATGAAGCCCGGCGACTCGCGCACCAGGACCGTCTCCTTCCCCATCCGGTGCGCGACGTCGGCGACCGCGTCGAGCGTCGCGGGCGCGCTCTCGAGCGCCTGCACGATCTCCACGAGCTTCATCTTGTGGACGGGATTGAAGAAGTGCATGCCGGCCACGCGTTCGGGTCGGCTCAGCGAACCCGCCATTTCCGTGATGCTCAAGGCCGACGTGTTGGACGTCACGATCGCCGCGGCGGGCGCGAGACGGTCGATGTCGCGGAACAGCGCGAGCTTCAGGTCAATCCGTTCCGGCGCCGCCTCGATGATGAAGTCCGTGCCGTCGAGTGCGGCGTCGAGACCCGTGGCCGGCGTCAGGCGCCGCAGGGTGGCCTCTGCCGACGCGGCGTCGCTCCTACCCAGGTCGACCGCCTTGCGGACGATCTGGTCAATCGCGGCGCGTCCCTTGTCGATCGCGGCCTCCGAGACGTCGTACAAGCGCGTGTCGAACCCGCCCGAGGCCGCCGCATGCGCGATCCCATGGCCCATTGTTCCCGCGCCGAGCACGGCGATGGTGCGTATCTGCATGTGTGTCTCAGCCTGAAAGACCTGCAGCTGGATGAATGCGAGGAAAATGCCCCTGGCCGATCGGCGCCCCGCTCAGGTCGATTGCGGCGTTCCCCGCCCGGTCCGGTTCTGCACGCCGTTCCTGTGAATCTCGATCAGGATGTCGGCCGCGCGATCGACGTCCGCTTCGGTATTGTAGAAGTGCGGCGCCATGCGGATGCCGGCGCCCGGCCGGTGATCGATGATGACGTCTCGCCGCAGCAGCTCCTCGGCGACCCGCGCGCCGTCCGGCACATCGATCACCACGGATCCGCCACGCTCGTCGTCGGCGGTCGGCGTATTCAGCCGCAGGCCGGCGGCCTGCGCAGCGTCGATCAGGCGGCGCGTCAACGCCAGGGATCGGCGGCGAATCGCCTCGACGCCGATCTCGGCGACGATCTCGTAGCCCGCCCGCGCGGCATAGAGCGAGGGCACGTTGGGTGTGCCGCTCTGAAAGCGTTCGGGACTGCCCGCGAGCCGCACTGGTCCGGTCTCGAACGCAAACGGCGCGTCGTGCGCCGCCCAGCCGACGAACCCGGGCTCGAGCGTGTTGGCCAAGTCGGGGCGTACGTAGAGATACGCGGCGCCCGGACCGCCACACAGCCATTTGACGGATCCGCCGACCGCGAAATCCGCCTCCCACGCGTCCAGCTGCATCGGGAGCGTACCCGCCGCCTGATACGCGTCGACGATGACGTGCGCGCCGACGCGATGGGCCTTCTCGATCACCGCGCGGACGTCGGTGATGCGCGCGCTCTTGAACAGCACGAGCGACAGCGGCACCAGGATGGTGCGCTCGTCGATGGCATCGAGGAGCCTGGCGAGATCGATGCCAATCGCGTCGGGCGACGGCACGTACACGACCTCGGCGCCGTATCGGCGGAAGCCCTCGAAGAGATAGTGGTTCGATGGAAACTCGAGGTCGGTCATGACGATGCGCCGGCGCGGACCGTCGTAGCGGAAGCACGACGCGACGATCGCCTGCGCGACCGTGACGTTCTGGTGCATCGAGATCGTGCCGGGCTTCACGCCGAGGATCGGCGCCAGCAGATCGCCGGTCGTGCGGCCGATCTCCCACCACCCTTCGTGCCACGCCCGCACGCCGCGCGCCGACCACTCGTCGGCGTAGCGCCGCAGGTACTCGCGCGCGCGGCCCGGCATGGCGCCGAGCGAATGGCTGACGAGATACGTGCAGGTGTCGAGGATTGGAAACTCGGGCCGCCAGCGGGACACGTCGATCATGGAGAGACCGCGCCTACATCCCCAGGTCCACCCACACGCTTTTCACCTGCGTGTAGTGCTCGAGCGCGTGGGCGCTCATCTCGCGCCCGAAGCCGCTCGCCTTGTAGCCGCCGAACGGCGCCGCCGTGTCGTAGACGTTGTAGGTGTTGATCCAGATCGTGCCCGCCTGCAGCTTGCGCGCGACGTAGTGCGCCTTCTTGATGTCCTTCGTCCACACCGCCGCCGCCAGCCCGTACTGCGTGTCGTTAGCGCGGGCGATGGCCTCGTCGAGATCGGCGAAGTCAATCGTCGCCAGCACGGGCCCGAATATCTCCTCGCGGGCGATGGTCATCGCCGGCGTGACCTGGTCGAACACCGTCGGCTGGAAGAAATAGCCCTTGCCGGTGCCGATGTCGAGGCGGTCGCCGCCGGCGACCAGCGCCGCCCCTTCCTGCCTGGCGGTGGCCACGTAGCGCTGCACCGTCTCGAGCTGTTTCTTCGACGCGAGCGCGCCGTAGCGCGTCTTCGGATCGAGCGGATCGCCGGCGACCATCTTCCTGACGCGCGCGGCGAGCTTCTCCATGAACTGGTCCTTGATCGATCGATCGACCAGCAGCCGCGAACCGGCGGCGCACACTTCCCCTTTGCCGTAGAAGATGCCGGTCGTCGCGCCGCGCAGCGCCGCGTCGAGGTCGGCATCGGGGAGCACGATGTTCGGCGACTTGCCGCCAAGCTCCAGCGTGATCTTCTTGAGCGTGTCGGCGGCGGACCGCATGATCGCCTTGCCGGTGCCGGTATCGCCGGTGAACGCGATCTTGTCGATGCCGGGGTGCTCGACGATGGCTTGACCGAGGCTCGAGCCGGGACCGGTGAGGACGTTCAGCACGCCGGCCGGCAGGCCGACCTCCGCGGCCACTTCCGCGAGCGCGAGCGCCGTCAGCGGCGTCTGGCTCGCCGGTTTGACGATCACGGTGTTGCCGCACGCGAGCGCCGGCGCGACCTTCCAGGCCGCCAGCAGCAGGGGGAAGTTCCACGGCACGATTGCCGCCACGACGCCGACGGGTTCGCGGAGCGTGTAGGTGAGGTAGTTGCCCTTCACCGGGATGGTCTCGCCCATCACCTTGTCGGCCCAGCCGCCGTAGTACTCGAAGCACTCGGCCGCGGCCGGGATCTCGATCTGGCGCGATTCGAAGATCGGCTTGCCGTTGTGGAGCGTCTCGAGGCGCGCGATGTCGTCAGCGCGCTCGAGAAGCCGCTCGCCGATGCGCCGGACCAGACGGCCGCGTTCGCGCGCCGACAGCGCGCTCCACGGGCCGTGCAGCGCCGCGCGCGCGGCGGCCACCGCCGCATCGAGATCGCCGCGCTCGGCGGACGCGACCGTGGCGATCACGTCCTCGGTCGCGGGATTGATGACCTCGACGGTCCGGCCGCCCGACGCGTCGCGCCACTGGTTGTCGATGAAGAGTTTCTTGTGCTCGATTGCGGCGGTCGTCACAGTCACGCCCCCGGAAGAAAGAGCCGGTGGTCCACCGGCGAATGGCCGCGTCCGCTTCTCGGGCCGGCGCTGGACGTCCGGCGTCCCGCAGTCACGCCTCGGTCCGCACGTACTCGAAGTGGACCGGAAGGCCCTTGATCCCGCGCGGCGGCGGCGCGATGTAGTTGGCGAACTTTCCGGCCTCGTACACGGGCTCGTTCATGATGCTGAGCAGATAGTCGCGATCGTGCGGCGACGGCAGCCATTCGTCCTTGCGCCGCGCCCACTGCTCGTCGGACAGCGGATGCCCGTCGGGATCGAAGTGAAGCGACGAGAACATGCCGATGCCGCGGTTGAACTTGCGATCGGGCAGCCGCAGCCGGTCCGAGAAACCGTGCCGCTCGAGGATCCGGTTCCACCGCGTCACGCCCGCCTGACAGTCGCTCACGTACCAGTCGCGGAGCACCTCGTTCATCGCCGTGCGCATCGGGATGTGCCGCCGTTCGAGCTTGCCCTCCTGCGACACTTCGAGCTCGTAGGTCGTCTCGGTGACGCGATGGTCGTCCCACTTGTCCTCGTAGGCGCGCCCCTTCAGCCCGTTTGCGAAATACGACGCCGCGTTGGTCGAGATCTCGTTGCCGTGCAGGTCGAGGCTCAGGCTGAACCAGAGATTGATGAATTTCTGGATCGTCGGCAGGTCGATGCCGCCCACCTTCCGCACGTCGCCGGAGAACCCCGCGGTCCTGGTCAGCTGGCACG
Source organism: Acidobacteriota bacterium (assembly GCA_013362195.1). GTDB lineage: Bacteria > Acidobacteriota > Vicinamibacteria > Vicinamibacterales > 2-12-FULL-66-21 > QHWT01. The sequence goes on along the minus strand of JABFWM010000568.1, from coordinate 4,158 downwards.
TGCGCTCGAGGATGCGCGCGACGCCGGTCTCGCCGACGAACATGTGGTGCGCTTCCTCGGTCAGCATGAAGCGCGTCGTTCGCGACAGCGGGTCGAGCGAGCTCTCGGACAGCGACAGCAGCTGCGACTTGCCGTCGCGGTCGGTGAACATCGTGAACATGAAGAAGTCGAGCCAGTTGTCGATCGGCTCGTTGAAGGCGTCGAGGATGCGCGGCTTGTCGCGATTGCCGCTCTGCCGCGCGAGCAGTTCCTCCGCTTCGTCGCGCCCGTCCCGCCCGAAGTACGAGTGCAGCAGGTAGACCATCGCCCAGAGATGGCGCCCCTCCTCGACGTTGACCTGAAAGAGATTGCGCAAGTCGTAGAGCGAGGGACACCGTTGCCCGAGCCAGCGCTGCTGCTCCACGCTCGCCGGCTCGGTGTCCCCTTGCGTGACGATCAGGCGCCGCAGCTGATTGCGGAACTCGCCCGGCACCTCCTGCCAGACCGGCTGCCCCATGAAGTCGCCGAACCCGATCCGCCGATCGTGCACGGGATCCGCCAGAAAAATGCCCCAGCGGTACTCGGGCAGCCGCACGTATTCGAAATGCGCCCATCCGGCCGCATCGACGCTCACCGCGGTGCGCACGTAGACCTGGTGGTAGTCCTGGAAGCCCTGCGGCCCCATGTCCTTCCACCACTGAATGTAGGCCGGCTGCCAGTGCTCCAGCGCGCGCTGCAGCCGTTTGTTGCTGGACAGACCGACGTTGTTTGGAATTTTCTCGGCTGAGATCATGATCGGCCCCGCAGCCCCGAACCTCGGGCGTCTCCGGCATCAGCGACAGACGCCCTGATGCCGCGGTCAGCTATGTGCGGTTGAAATCGAATTCCGGCCGCGACTGCGATCCGTAAGCGGTCAGCGCGCCTTTCTCGCCGACCGCGTTCGGCCGGATGAAGATCCAGTTCTGCCACGCCGTCAGCCGGCCGAAGATCTTCGTCTCCATCGTCTCCGGGCCGGCAAAGCGCAGGTTCGCTTCCATGCCGGTCAACGCATCCGGCGACAGCGCGGCGCGCGCTTCGACCGCGAGGCGCACCTCGTCGTCCCAATCGAGATCGTCGGGCGCGAAGGTCACCAGGCCGGCCTCGAGCGCGTCGCCGGGCTCGAACGGCCCGTCGTGCGCGAACGCGGCGGCCACGTGCTGCGGCTCACCCAGGAAGCGCGTCTCCAGCCGTGTCAGGCCATTGCTCATCGTCAGCGGACCGGCATTCATGCGCGACAGCGCGATCGTATTGCGCTCCTCGGGATCGTCGAGCATGTAGGAGCGGTCGGCCGCCAGTGCCAATTCGAAAAGCGTGCCGGCGAAACAGCTGCCGGGCTCGATGAGTGCGAAGAAGCTGCGCGAGGTCAGGTCGAGGCGCTTCAGCGTGCGCTTGATGAGGTGAATGACTTCCCGCACGAGCCAGTGGTCCGCGTGCGCGTCGAGAAACGCATCCACGGCGAGCAGCGTCTCCTGGTCGCCGCGCGTCTTCAGCACGATGGTGCCGATGAGCGGCTCGTTGATGCGCAGCCGCAGCAGCGCGTCGTCGAGTTCGCGGAACGCGCGCAGCGGCCAGAACCGATCGCCCGCGGCGATCACCTCGTCGACCGATGCCGGGGCGCCCTCCGGTCCGCGCACGGTGAGCGCGGCGACGCGCTTGTCACGATCGATCTCGAGCAGCACGCATGAATACTCGATGCGGTTGCCGGTGACGCCCGGATCGAGCGGAGTGAGTCGAATGCCGGCGGCATCGCCCGGACGATCGGACTTCCCGGCCAGCGCCGCCGCGCGTTCGGCGACTTGCGCCTTGAACTGGCTCGTCGGATATACGGCATCCACCAGACGCCACTCCACCGCGCGCTTCCCTTTCACACCTTCCGCAACCGTGCCGAACACGTCGGCGAGGTCGCGCCGCACTCTCCGCTTGTCGACCACCCGCGTCAATCCGCCCGTGCCCGGCAGCACGCCGAGCAGCGGCGTCTCGGGCAGGCTTACCGCCGAATTGCCATCGTCCACGAGCAGGATCTCGTCGCAGGCCAGCGCGAGCTCGTAGCCGCCGCCCGCGCAGGTCCCGTTCAGCGCCGCGACGAAGGTGAGGCCGGAGTGCACGCTCGCGTCCTCGATTGCGAGCCGCGTCTCGTTGGTGAACTTGCAGAAATTCACCTTCCATGTGTGTGTCGATCCACGCAGCATGAAGATGTTGGCGCCGGCGCAGAACACGCGCTCCTTCAGGCTGGTAATGACGACCACACGGACTTCGGGATGTTCGAAGCGGATGCGCTGAATCGCGTCGGCCAGCTCGATGTCGACGCCGAGGTCGTACGAGTTCAGCTTCAGCCGGTAGTCAGGCGAGAGCCCCGCGTCGTCGCGGACGTCCATCGCGAGCGTCGCAACCGGGCCGTCGAAGGTGAGCTTCCAGTGCTTGTAGCGCTCGGGAGCGGTCTCGAACGACACAGTGGGCATGGCCGCGCGGGTTGCGGTCTCCATAGGCGCTCAGCCTATCGCCGCGCGTCCGCCACTGTCAAGGCAGTATAGTGCACTCGGTCGACATCATCGTGCGTTATACTGCGTCCGATGGGCCTGACCGCCCGTTCACCAGCCGCTTCCGTGACGATGATCGATCCACTGCTGCACTTGATCGGGCGGCGTGTCCGCGAAGGGCGCACCGTACGCAACTGGACGCGGCGCGATCTCGCCGAGCGATCGGGGGTGTCGGTGCGCTTCCTCGTGCAGCTCGAAGCGGGACGCGCGAACATCTCGGTGCGTCGTCTGGCGGACCTTGCCCGCGCGCTGGATCGATCGCCGGCCGACCTCCTCGACGAACACGACGACGCGCCGCCGCTGGTCATTGCGCTGCTCGGCCTGCGCGGCGCGGGAAAGACGACCATCGGCAGACGGCTGGCGCGACGCATGCGTCTGCCCTTCGTGGAGCTCGATCGACGGATCGAAGAGGCAGCGGACCTCTCGCTCGCGGAATTGTTCTCGCTTCACGGCGAGGAGTATTACCGGCGGCTCGAACGCGACACGCTGGTCGACGTGCTCGCGGAGCGGCGGCCGATGGTGCTGGCGACCGGCGGCGGCCTGGTGACCGCCGGCGAGACCTTCGCGCTGCTGCGCCGCGCCGCCACCACGATCTGGCTGCGCGCCTCTCCCGAGGACCACTGGAACCGCGTCGTGCGTCAGGGGGATCGGCGCCCGATGACGAACCATCCGCAGGCGATGGCCGACCTGCGGTCGCTGCTGGCGGCGCGCGACCCGCTGTACGCGACCGCGGCGTTCACCGTCGAGACAACCGGCAAGGCGATCGATCGGATCGTCGAGGAAGTGCGCACGCTGGTCGCCGGCCCACCGGATGCGACGTGACCACGGGTCCCTGCTTGCGCCGCTGGTGCAGCTACCAGGGCCGGATCAGGGGCGTCGGCGCAGGTCGTTCACCATTGGTCGGCGACCTTACCCGATGACCAGCGCCAGCGCGAAGCCATCGTAGCTCTTGCCGCCGACGGTCTGGATCGCGGTCGCCACGACGCGCGGTTCTTTGCCGAGCCGCTCGAGGAACCGCCGCATTCCGAGGACGTCCGGATCGCGACTCGAGCCGTCGGCGAGTCCACCGTTCCGCACGACGTTGTCGACGAAGATCAGCGATCCCGGCCGCGACAGCTCGAGCGACCACTCGAAATACTCGGTCGTACTCGGCTTGTCCGCATCGATGAAGATGAAATCGAAGGGGCCCGCGCGCTCGTGCTCGAGGCGGGGAAGGACGTCCTGCGCCCGGCCGACGCGCAGATCGATGCGTGCGTCGAGGCCGGCGCGCGCGAAATTCGTTCGCGCTATGCGTGCGTGCGTCTCGTCGAACTCGATCGTCACGACGCGCCCGCCTTCGCCAACCGCGCGCGCCAGCCAGATCGTGCTGTAGCCGGCGAGCGTGCCGATCTCGAGCACGCGCCGCGCGTTGATGCTCCGCGCCAGCAGGTGCAGCAGCTTGCCCTGCGGCGCCGTCACGCTGATCGGCGGCAGCCCCGCGGTGGCGGCCGCCTGCATCGCCGACGCCAGCGCGGCGTCCTCGGCGGTCACCTGGTCATTGATGTACTGATCGACATCGATCCACGACTTGTCGGCGGGCATGAGCGCGCAGTGTAGCAGACGG
>JABFWM010000402.1 GCA_013362195.1 Acidobacteriota bacterium | reverse complement strand
AATTTCACGCGGCGGCGCGGGCTCCAGCGGCGGATCGAAGACGACGGTGTGCGCGGGCGGCTGCGGCTGCGGATCGCGATTCTGGCGGCCCGGGTAGGTGAATTCCGGCCGCGGCTCCGACGGACGGTCGTCAATCGACGCGCCGGAAGACTCGGTCGGCGGCGCGGCGCGGAAGGATCGGACGAACGCGTCGAACTCGTCCGACCGTTCGCTGCGGAGGCGTCGGGTCGCTTCAATCGCATCCCGCAGCCGCTCGAGTTCCTGGAGCGCCGCCTGTTCGTCGAACGCCGGCCGCCGCGCGTTGTCGTTCGGCATTACCGCAGTTCACTCCCCAGCGACGCGATCGTCAAGCTGATCAAGCCCTCGACGCCCGTGATCGAACGTATACGGAGAGCTCGGAGCGGGCGTGCCGTCGGTGCGTTGGTGAGGTCAACGGTCGCATCGTGTCAACAGATGTCGCAAGCCGTACCGGCCGACTACCGCCGGAACACGAGCCCGATCGATGCGGTCATGTAGCGCAGGTGCACGCGGTCGTCGGGCCGCGTCGGGTTCTGGCGCCCCAGCCGTCCGAGATTGCCGAAATACCGAAGGTCGAACCGAAGGCCGGTATTCGCGGACAGGAACCCGATCGCCCCGCCGCCAACGTTGAACCCCAGGACGTTTTCACTGATCGGACCGAACACGTCCACCTTCTCCGAGAAGGACGCGTGCAGCAGCCCCACGCCGGCGGACACGAACGGCCGCAGAAAATATTCCGTCCACCGCCGCGGCACCGTCACGATCACGTTGCCCATCATCACGAGCGACCGGCTGCTCGCGATCGTTTCCACGAGCTGGTCCTCGCGCGCCGCCTGAAAAAATTTCGGCGTGAAGATCACCACGCCTTCCGCGCCGACAATCCCGCTGCCGAGCACCGTGAACGCGCCGCCGAGATTCGCGTGCACGTTGTCGGTCGCGAGATCGGGGTCGGCAAGGCTCGTGTTGCCCGCGAACGTCAGCCCCACCATCGGCGTGACGTGCCATTCCGCGGCCGCATGCAGCGGCGCGAGCAAGAGACACAAGCATCCGAGGCAGAGCAGACGACTCATCACCGGCGCGTCCAGCTATTTGACCAGCCGCAGGAACAGCAGCGCGTAAGGCGAACGCGTCACGTCGCCCGACGCGAGATCGAACTGGGCGCTGAGGCCGTCGCTGTTGGCGAGAAGGATGAACGTCAGCTGCCGCGACGGCACCTTCACGATGAGCGACGAGTACGCGTTGGGCACGTAGCCGAAGTGCCAGACGAGGCGTTCGTTGCGGTAGGTCTGCACGAACCATCCGAGCCCGGTCGGGAGCAGCGTCCCCGAGCGATCGACCGCGGGCGTCCAGGCCATCTCCCGCGTCTCCTCGAGGAGCAGCCCGTCGCCGTCGAGCGCCTTATCGAGCTGCGCGAGATCGCGAACCGTGGAGACGAGGCCGTTCGACGCGGAGATCGTCATGCGCGGCCATTCGGTGCGCTCGGCGCGGTTCTTGGCGTCCACCTTGTAGGGGGCCGCCATCCTGTCGAGCGTCGTGCGGTAGCGTTCGAGATCGGCCGCCTCGAACAGGCCTTCCGGCAATTCCAGGTCGCGATTCGCGAGATCCGGTCCCGGTACCGAGTCGCGCATCGCCAGATATCGCAGCACCCGGTGCGCGACGCTCTTGCGGAACGGCTGCGGCACGCACCATTCCACGAGCGACGTGAGGTTCGCGTAGCGCTCGGGGCTGTAGAAGAACGGCACCGGCGCGTTCGGCGGCGTCGTGTGGCTGAGGAGACCGCGCGGCGTGGCGTCCGGCTCCGGCTGCGAGAGATCGTAGCGGCGCACGGGTGCATCGAGATCGAGGCGGCGCTGCTCGACGCATTGCAGCAGCAGCACCGCCGCGAGCATCTCGGTCATGTCGCCGACCAGATACGGCGTATCCGGAGTGGCGCGCAGGCGCGACTCGAGGTTCTGAAATCCGAAGCCCTTCTCCCAGACGATCTGCTCGTCGCGCACGACGGCGGCGGACATGCCGGGGATGCCGGCCTGCGTGCGCATGGATTCGAGATAGCTCTCGAGCAGCGGGAATGTCGCGGTCGGCGGCACGAGCTGAGCGGACGTGCGGAGACCGGCGGCAAGGACGGCCGCGACAAGCAGGGCGACGCTGGTGCGTGGACCGCGCATGGCTATCGAAGGAACGTGAATTTCGCCAGCCCCACCGCGTCGTCGCCCTGCCAGGGCCAGGCGAACGTGGTGTTGCGCGGCGTCGAATGCGCGCGAACGCGGACGTAATACTCCGCGTTCGGTTCGAGCGGCAGCCCGCGGAAGAGCGACAGGCGCGCGAAATCGCGCGTGAGCGCGTTCCACGTCGTCTCTTCGCTCGCCATCGTCTCCGCCCAGTCGATGCGGCCGTCGACCGTCCGCGACACGTGATAGCGGCGCGTCAGCGTGTCGTAGCGCACGGTCGCGGCGACCACCGCGGTCGCAATCGTGCGGTCGAACCACACCGCCGCCGTCCGCCGCAGATCGACGGTGTAGACGAGCTTGATGGTGAGGCCGCTGTGAATGGCGGCACGGATGTCATCCGTCATCGCCTCGTCGAGTTTGAACGAGACGAGCACCTCGCCGTCACGGATCAGCGGGACGACCTCGATGGTCTCTCGCGGGGGCGCAGCGGACGCGGCGACGACGAGTGAAGCCAGCAGGAGCAGGCTGGCGCGGCGAAGCATGAGGTATCCGATACATGATACCCCGCGCGCGCCCGTCTCGGCTATACGTTCGTGCTACGGCTTGGCCGTCTCCGGCGCCTTCGGCACACGGTCCCACGGCGCGCCGGCATCGGTCAGGAGCTTCACGGCGGCGGAATCGCCCGCCTTCGCAGCCCACATCACGGCGGTCTTGCCTTCCTTGTCCGTCGTCTTCGGGTTCGCGCCGTGGTCGAGGAGCAGCTTCACGAGCTTCGTCCGGCCGCGGGCCGCCGCCGCAATCAGCGCGTCGACGCCCTGCTGTTGCTTGATCTTCGGGTCCGCCCCCTTGGCGAGGAGCAGCTGCGCGACATGTTCATGGCCGCCGAGCGACGCCCAGATGAGCGGCGTCGCGCGATATTTGGCGTCGCGCAGATCGACCCTGGCGCCGCGGTCGAGCAGCAGCTGCACGACCTCGAGCCGTCCCATTTCGGCGGCGACGACGAGCGGGGTCTTGCCCTCGCTGTCGGCGACGTCGGGATTCATGCCCGCATCCAGAAAGTACCGCACGGCGAACACGTCGCCGTCCTTCGCGCGCTCGACGAAGCTGGCGGCGCTGTAGGTGACGTTCATCTCTCCGAGCCTGGCGCGCGCCTTCTCGCGCGGGTTTCCGCACGCGAGTTCGAGGAACGCAAGCGCAATGAGCACGGCAATCGCGATGTGGCGGTTCTGTTCGGGCATGGTGCAGCGACTCTCCGCGGCGGGCGGTTTCATCCGGCGTGCCACCGAAGACGCAGGTTTTTCGCAGGAGATCGCGAAGATATCTGCCGCTGCGCAGACATTCGGCTGCCTTGTGGAGGCTCAGGGCCCCGGGCTCAGGACTCATGGCGTCTCGCGCGTTCGGGCGGGAACGGCTGCAGTGAGGGACTGCGACCGGGCGCGAAGCACGGAGCGGCCATGAGCCCTGAGCCCGGAGCCCCGAGTGCGGAGCCCGGAAGGACCCGCCCGCGCGCCGCAGCGCGCGGGCGGCGGTGTTACCGAACCGGCGTGTTCATGTCGGCCTGGATCTGCGCCTGCGTGCGCGCCTTGTTGTAGACGCGCACTTCGTCGATCAGACCGTCGAAGAACTCGCCGGCGAACGCCGCGTTGCCGCCGATGCGGAGCGCGCCGTTGCTGACCGCCAGCGTGCCCGTCTGCGCTTTCGTGGCGACGAGCACACCGTTGATGTAGAGCCGCTGGTTCGCTCCGTCATACGTCGTCGCGATGTGCGTCCACGCCCCGATCGGCAGCGGCTCCGCGTTGCGCACCGCCTGGTCGGTCGTGGAGAGGACCGGATTGACGCGGACGTAGCCGGCGGTCGCGTTGAAGCCGAACGGATCCGGGAACCCGTCGTGACCATAGAGCGCATACGAGAGGTTGCCCACGCCGCGCTCCTTCAGCACGACCGTCTCCCAGGCATCGAGCCAGGTCGGCAGCACCCACGCCTCGATCGTCATGCCGCCGCTGAGATCGAGCGCGCTGTTGGTCACGTCGGCCACCGTCACCCAGTCATCGACGCCGTCGAACGACAGGGCGTTGCCGAACTTGCCGGGCACGCGCAGCGCGCCGCGGATTGTGCCGTTCCTCGCGACGACCGAGGAGTCGACAGCCGCCGTGCCGGTCGCTTCCTCGAAGCCCATCGCCAGGACGAGGCCGTCGGTGCCGAGTGAGACACGCATCGCGACGGCCGCGCCCGCCGTCAGCACCGTGCCTGCCGTCGGCGTCGTACTGATGACGCTGCCGGCAGCTGCCGTGCTGCTGTTCGCGAACGTGGTCGTACCGACCGTGAAGCCGGCGGCAGCGATCTGCTCGCGGGCATCGGCCTGCAACAGCCCCGCAACCGAGGGAACCGTGTTGAGCACGATCGGGCCGAGCGACACGAGGATGCCGACCGTCGTCCCGGGCGGAACCGTCGTGCCCGCCGGCGGGTTCGTGCCGACGATGAGGCCGGGCGGGATCGCCGGATCGTTGACATTCGCCGTCGCACCCGGCGCCACGCCTGCCGCCGTCAGCAGCGCACGGCCATCCGTCACCGTCTGCTCGTGGATGTCAGGAACGAGCGCGCCAAGCGTGATCATGAACGACACGGCCGTCCCCGACGGCACGCCGACACCCGCGAGCGGGAGCTGCGTCGCCACGGTGCCGGGAGCGATCGACGCATGGTTGCCCGTCGTCACCGCGCCGACCGTCAGGCCCGCGCCGAGGATCGCCGCGCGCGCCTGCGCGTCGGTGAGGCCCTGCAGGTTCGGGACCGGCGTGCCGACCGGCGCCGGACCAGGTGCCGGAATGATCGTGTCGGCGAACTGCAGCCGCTCGACGTTCCGCACCGTGTCCACGCCGTCGGTGCCCACGTTGTCCCTCACGGTGATCGTGCGATCCGCCGCGACGACGATCGAGTAGTTGCCAAGCGGACCGGTGAACAGCGCCGTGTCGATGCCCGTCGCGAGCGCGCCGGTCGCCACGATGCTGCGGACGTAGCTGATCGCGCTCGGGCTGAGTGCGCCCGAGAACACGTCGCCCTTCAGCTCGTGCAGGCTGTTCGCCAGCCTCACCGTGCCGTTGGTCAGCACGCCCCGGAGCTGCACGTTGAGCCACCGATCCCCGTCGAGGATGTCGTTGCCGCCGCGGCCCTCGAGCAGATCGCTGCCCGGTCCGCCGAGGATGATGTTGCCTTCACCCCACGACGTCGCACCCGCGGGCAGGATCGCGGCGAGCCCGGCGATCCGCGCGATGCCCTCTGCGTTCAGCACGTGCGCGCCGTTGACACCCGTCAGCCCGTCGTTGAACAGGATCGCCGCGTCGCGGTTGTCGCCGCGCAGCCGGTCGTTGAAGGTCGTGCCCGACAGGCCTTCCGTCAGGTCGAACCGATCGCGAAGTTCGTTGAGCGGCGCGTTCACCGCGATCGCGCCGGTGACCAGCATGTCGGCGTCGACCAGCTGCGTCTCGCCGCGGTAGGTGACCCAGTCGAACACGAGCATGCCTTCGAAGCGATGGGTGGGCAGGACGCTGCCGACCATGATGTCGTCGCCGCCTTCCATGTCGAAGTCCATGTCGCCCGGACCGGCAAGCGCGATGTCGTGTCCGCCGTTCGGGTCGTTCTGGAACTGGTTGTTGTCGTCGCCGATGGCGATGCTGGCGGGCGCGTTCGTGCCCTCCATCCAGTCGTCGCCGGCGCCGCCGACCGACTCGCTGAGCCCCGCGCCCATGTAGATGACGTCGTTGCCGGGACCGCCGAAGTTCTCGGTCTCGTCGCCGCCCGCGACGATGAAGTCGTTGCCTTCGTTGCCCTGGAGCAAGTCGAACGGACCCGCACCGCCGCTGATCGCGTCGTCGCCCGGGCCGCCCTTGATGACGTCAGCACCGAACACGTCCGTCAGGATGTCGTTGCCCTCGCCGCCGACGAAGCCGTCGTTGCCGGCGCCGCCTTCCATGACGTCGTTGCCGCCGTCGCCGGTCAGCGTATCGTCGCCCTCGCTCGAGATGACGCGATCCGCCTGCGGATTGCGGCCGTTCCAGATCACGTGCTCGGGACCGTTGTAGCGAACGGTGCCGTTGGGCAGCAGCACCAGCAGCGTCGTCTCGTTTTCGGGCGTCGACGGATCGTCGGAGATCACGCCGGGCGTCCGGAGGATCGACGTCAGGTTGAACACGAGTCCCGGCCGCGAGAACACGTCGGCCGGCGCGCCCGTCAACGTCGTGTTGCGCTTGATCACTTCCGCGAAGGAGTTGCCTTCCAGCTGCGTCAGCAGGTTGAGGCCGTCGAGCCGTTCCAGGTAGTAGAAGCGGTCGAGATCCTGCAGGCGCTCGAGCTGCGTCTCGAAGACGTAGTTGAACGTCGTGCCGAGCATCGACCCGAACGGCGCGATCTTCTCGGCGAGGCCGCCGATCCAGAGGTCGATGGCGTCGACGCCGCTCTGCGACGCCGGCGCGAACATGAAGTTCGCGTCCGCCATCAGGACCTCGGCGCGGGCGCGCCTGTCCGCGACGCTGGTCGCCGCCTGCAGCTGCGGATCGACGCCGTAGGCCGCGATGTAGTTCACCAGCGACGCCTGGTGCTTGAGCGCGAACTCGAAGTCGAGCCAGTTGTCGTACGGCCGCAGCGACGCGTCGCTGGTCGCCGCGTACAGCTGCTGGCGGACGACGTTCAGCGGCGGCAGCCCTTCGCTGCGTCCGCGCGCGAGGTTCAGCACCGCGAGGTCGAGCGGCAATCCGAGCAGCCGATTGCGCACCGCTTCGGTGACGAACTCGTCGATGGCGTTGCCGTCCCGGCGGAGGCCGCCCTGGAAGATGGCCCCCGCGGCCTGCGCCGCGGTCAGCGGACCGGCCGGGCCGCCGTTGTTGAACTCCAGCGGGTTCAGGAAGCCGTCGAGCAGCGCGATGTCGTTGTGCGATCCGTCGACGTTCGTGCGCGCGATCGTCTCGGTCAGCATCGAGTGGCCGAGGCGATAGACGGCATGGGCGAACTCCGCCGTGATCGCCGGGTCTTCGAGGCTGCGGAAGTTGATGCCGTCGCCGATGAACGCGTTGATGGACGGCACCAGCTTGCGCGCGAATTCCTCGAACACCAGGTGCTGATACTGCATCTCGGTCGTGAATCGCGCGGCCTGGAAGATGCGCTCGCCGAAGTCCCATCCGGACGGGCCATCGACCGCACGCCACGCCGCTCGCTCCGTCGGCGTCAGCAGCGAATCGATGAGGGAGGGAAGCGCGTCGGCCATGCGGTTGTGCTCGGCGTGGAAGATCGTGTGAACGGATGTCAGCGCGATGTTCTCGTTGCCGCGGCCGTCGCCGGTGATGACGTGCGCGGCGAGCAGCTCGTCGTCGTAGGTGCCGGGCAGCGGCGGCGCCGTGATCGAGCCGGCAACGCCGTCCGCATCGGGCGCGAGCCCGGGTGCGGGCACCGCGTTGTGCGCGATGTCATCGAGGAAGGCGTGGCCCGTCTTCTTCGACCCGGCGGTGGAGACTGGCGCCGCGGGATTGCCTTCGACGGCGCTGTTGTCGGCCATGATCAGCATCGGAAACCCGTTCGGCCCGCGCAGGAACCGGCCGTAGGGGTCGGTCGCGAGCAGCGGGACGCTGAGCACGTCGCTGTCGACCAGGCCGATGCCGAGCATCGCCGCCGCCTGCGCCTTCACCTCGCCCCAGTTGCCGATGTTCTTCACGCGCACTGCGCCGAGCGTTCCGCCGCCGTCGATGAAGCGGCCGGTCGACACCGGACGTCCGTTGACCATCGCGTATTCACGCAGGAACACCTGGTGCGACGGATGCGACGTGTAGGTCTGGTTCTGGTCGACGAACGGGGTCGTCGTGTTCGTCGCTTCCTGGACGTCGTCGGCGCTCTCGTCCTCCGGCGTCGCCGGATCGTCGCCGGCCACGCCGTCCGGCCCGGGCTGGTTAGTGGCGCGGCTCAGGATCATGAAGTTCGGGCCCTGGTCGAACAGCGGATCGTCGGGCTGCAGCGGCACGAACACGGTCCCGCCGCCCTTGGTCACCAGGTCGAGCCCGTGATCGAAGAACTGGCCGAAGAACGTGAACATCGTGTTGAACGGCGCGGAGAGGCCGACGTCAGGCGCGACGTTGAGGATCGGCAGCGTACCCAGCGGGTCGGGTGTGACCGGCGCGCCGCCATTCTCCGCGGACGACACCGCGACCGCCGCAGGGTTGCGGATGGTTTGATCCGCGATCAGGTTGCTGATGATGCGCGGCTGCGCGTCGGCGACCGTGCCGGTCTTCTGCTTGTAGGACGTCGGAACCTCCGGCGCCGGGCCGGGACCGTCCGGATCGAAGTCGTCCGCATCGCGGAAGATCGGCGTGGTCAGTCGCGGGAAGACGCGATCGGCGGCGCCGAAGCCGTCGGTGCCGGGCGAGAGATGGTTGAACGATCCGTCGACGGTGCGCAGCCCGAAGGGCAGGCGCGGTTCGTTGATCTGGTTCGGGCCTGGGCCGAGCAGCTGACCGCCGGCGGCGTGCGCCTGCGCGATCTCGATCTGCCGGTAAATGAACCGCAGGTCTCCGGCGTTCAGGACGAAGCCGACGCGGGCCGTCTCCTGCGCGTGCGCCGTTGGCGTCATGAGCGGCCCGCCGTTGGTCGTCACGACCATGGCGAGCATCGTCACGACCGCCCGCTGTCTGGCGGCGCGCGTGCGGCGACAGGTGAATGGAGTGAACCTGCGGGGTGAACGGGTACGTGGTGGCGGGCTACTGGGATGACTCGGGTGCAGCATCACATCCTCCTTACCGACTCGGTCAGGAATGCACTGGGGGTTTCGCAATCGGGACCGGCGTCCTCGAGCAGGCAGCGAAACCGATCGAGGGGGAGCCGGGCACTGAGCTGAGAGGGCGCGGACGCGAGCGCGCGATGAAGATCGTCGTCGTCATCGTCAGGTTCGCTTTCCGCGACGTCGGGGAACGGACTGGCGGCATCGCCGTCGGACCTGATCTCAGGCGTCGAACGGCGTGTGTGGTCCGTTTCGCAGTCTGGTGCGCTCGCGCCGACGGCGGGCGCGTCGAGACTGGCGGGGACGTCGATCGCGATCGCGACGGCGTGGCTGACGGCCGCGGGGTGCGGCACGGCAGTCGCGTGGACGGCGTGCGCTGACGCGAACATCAGCAGCGCGCCGACGGCGGCGACCGCGAGTGCGCGCAGCACGCGACGCCACGGCGAGGCGCGCGCGCACATCGACCGACACGAGTACGGCTGACTCTGCATGGTCATCTCCGGAATGGATTACAGGGACAGAGAGGGAGCACCCGTCATGGGCGCCGGTGCGGGCGGCGGCGGAGCAAGCGTCACGCCAGCCGTCGGCGGAAAACGTTCAGCACACGGAAGGAATGCGCGACCGAAGTCGCCGCACCCGGAGCCAAAAGGCTCCGTCCGTGGAGATGCGTGAACTTTTCAGAGGGAAGTAGGCGGGAGGCGGAAGACTGAAGGCGGAAGGGAGGGCGGGTCTTAGAGAGACCCGCCTCCGGCCTGCGCCACGCGAGCGGCGCGTGATCGGCGATTACTGCGTCTTCGTGGCTCTCGCCTTCAACGTGTCGGCGAGGCCCTTGATGCGCGCGGCGTCGGTCTTGTTCGCGGCCGACGCGGCGTCCTGTTCGAGCTGCGGCGCAAGGGTCGCGAGGTGGTCGAGCGCGGCCTTCGACGGCTTGTCACCCGCGGCGCGCTCCAGCGCGGTCTTCACCGCCGCGGCGCGGGCCGGCGGCAGCGCGTTGCTGCGCGTCAGTTGATCGAGATAGGCGCGGGCCACCGTGACGCTGGCCGGCCATGAGACCCGTCGCTGCTCCTGCACGTTCAGCTCGTCGACCTGCACGAGCGTGGCGGCGTCGATCTCGTTCTGCGACAGAAACCCGCTCGGCACGAGGCGGAACACGTCCAGGCCGCGGGCGATCTCGGAGCCGTAGATCCGGCCGTTGTACCAATACGCCGACCAGTAGCCCCCGGTGATCAGCTGCTTCGCGTCGATCGGACCGCGATCGAAGAACGCGATCTCGACGGGCCTGGCCGAATCGGTGAAGTCGAACACCGACACGCCGCCCTGATACCAGCCCTGCACCATGATGTCGCGTCCCGGCACCGGAATCAGCGAGCCGTTGTGGGCCACGCAGTTCTCCTGCTCGGTCTGCGCCGCCGGCATCTTGTAGTACGAGCGGAACTGCAGCTTGCGATCGACGATGTCGAAGATGGCGTCGGCGCCCCAGTTCGGCAGGTCGGTGGCGCGGCAGCGCGGGCGCGTGCCGCCGCCCCACTCGTCGGTGAAGATCACCTTCGTCCCGTCGTTGTTGAACGTCGCCGAATGCCAGTAGGCGAAGTTCTTGTCGGCCACCTGATCGAGCCGCACCGGATGAACCGGATCCGAGATGTCGAGCAGAATGCCGTTGCCCGAGCAGGCGCCGGCCGCGAGGCCGATCTCCGGAAAGACCGTGATGTCGTGGCACTGGTTGGTGGTGCGCGCCGGCTGCGTACCGGGCCCGCGATCGCCGGCCGCCTGGAGTCCGGCGATGTTGCCCTTCTCGTCCGCGAAAATCCGCGGACGGTTGACGACGCGCGCCTTGTCGGGTGCGGCGAGCGGCACCTGGATCACGTCGATGCTGAACAGCGAGGTGTTCGGATCCTCCTTGGGATCCTTGCTCGAACAGCCCTCGAGCTCCTCGCCCGACCGCACCGTGCTCGTGCCCGAGCCGTAGATGTACACGTTCGCCGTGTCCCTGGGATCGACGAGGAGCGTGTGCGTATGCGATCCCCGGCACGTCTGCACCGCTGCGATCTGCTTCGGCTTCGTGACGTCGCTGATGTCGAAGATGCGCACGCCGCGGAAGCGCTCCTTGCTCACCGTCTCGGTCACGCCTTGCGTGCCGCAGTCGATGCGGCCGCGCGTCTGTTCGACCGACATGAACAACAGGTTACCGTGGATCGACATGTCGCCCTGGCCGCCCGGACAGACCACCGACGCGAGCAGGCGTGGTTTCTTCGGCGTCTCGATGTCGTAGGTGTTGAAGCCGTTGAAATTGCCGATGAACAGATCGGCGCGGCGGAAGGCCAGGTCGGAATTCGCAAAGCCCAGCCCGGCACTCGCGCTGCCGCGGCCGCGCTCGCCCCCCGCTTGCTCGCCGCGCCCCTCGGAATTCGCCGGCGCGTTCGCGTCGTTCGCATCCGGGTTCGACTCCGTACGCCGCTCCGGCGGCGTCGGCGGCCCCGCCGGCGCCTTCGGATCGAAGAACCCTTTCGGCTTCGACAGGCTCGCGACCAGCTCCATGTTGCGCGCGGCCTGCCCGGCATCGCGCAGCCCCGCCTTCAACCCGACGCGCGGATCGTTCGTCGTCGCGCGCTCCTGTGCGACCCCGCCCAGCGCCATACCGACCAGCAGCGCGGCCGCGCCCACCACTCCTGCACCCGATCTCATTTCGGCAACTCCTTCAACATCTCCTGCATGCGATCGATTTCCATCCGCTGATCGGCGTCCACGTCGGACGCGAACGCAAACATCTCCGAATCCTGCGCGGCGCCTGGCGTCTTAAACAGCTGCTGCACCATCGTCAGCGCACCCGCGTGGTGCTTGATCATCCCTTCCAGGAACAGCCGATCGAACGCCGGGCCCCTGGCGGCGGCGAGCCGGCTCATCTCGTCCGGCGTCAGCATCCCCGGCATGAGCGTCGCGTGCATGTGCATGGCGTGAACGCCCGGGACCTGCTGGCCGCGCGCCTCCAGCCAGTGCTGCATCATCTTGATCTCGTCGGCCTGGGAGACCTCGATGCGCATCGCGAGCTTGCGCATGTCGTCGCTGGCTGTCCGCGTCCGCAGCAGGCCGGTCATCTCGATCGCTTGCGCGTGATGGCCGATCATCCCCTGCATGAACGCGGCATCGGCCGCGGTGAAGCCAGGCTGCGGCAGCGCGTCGACGCGCGACGGCGGCACCTCGCGCGGCGCCTCGCCCGGGGCGCCGGGTTGCACAATCGGCGCGCCCGCCCCTGGGGACGGCATGGACGCCGTGCGCGCCGACCTGCACGCCATCGTGCTGAGAGTGGTGCCGACGGCGAAGATCAGGAGGGCTGCTCCGCGCGTGCGAGCACTCATGTGACGCGCGCACACCGATTCCCTGTGCGCGTCGATTTGCAATCCGTGTCCATCCCTGTCCATGCGTGGGGCTGATTACACTGTGACGTGGCCACGGCGCGCTGTCAACGCGACGTGACCGCCGTAGACAGGAGGGATTGCCCGAAGTGAACGTTGACGCTGACCACGAGAGGAAGGCCACGCCGGGCATCGCTGAGGCTGATGATGCGCACGAGACCGGCCGGCTCCGGCCGCGCGTTCCGTCCCGCGCCTATTTCTCGGGTCGCGGCGTGCGCGTCTTCGTGCCGACGCGGCCCTTCAGCACCGCGCCTTCCACGACCGCGAGCCTCGCCGACGTGATGTCGCCCTCGACCGATCCGGTGTGCCGCACGTCCACCTTGTCGCGCGCGGTGATCGAGCCGTGCACCGCGCCGAAGATCGTCACCGTCGCCGCGGTGATGTCGGCGCGGATGTCGGCGTCGGGTCCGATGATGAGCGTATGCTCGCGGACGTTGATGCTCCCTTCGACGCGGCCGTCGATCGTCATGTCTTCCGAGCTGCTCAGCTCCCCCTTGAACACCACCGATTTCCCCACCCACGCGACGACCCGCCGTTCGTCCTGGGGCCGCCCGCCGGCGCCCGTGACCGGCGCCTGCGCGATCCCGCGGCCTTGTTCCTGAAGTTCTGCTTCTCGACTCAGCATGTGACCCTCATCGGTGTGGATCGTCGTGTGCGGCTCGAAGCGCGTGCGCGTCCGTTCGTGAACGGCCGGCCTTCGCTGGCGAGGCGGCGGCGGACGTGCCGGGCCGTCGCGGAGACGGGCGCGCGCGGAATCAACGGAGCACCCGCACGGCGGCACCAGGGCCCATTGTGAGGTCCGCCGCGTTGGCGCGTCAATGACGAAGCGCCTGCGGCCCGAGCGAGGCGACGGGGCGACGCGCAGCGGGACCCGACGCGGAGCGCAGCGGCTCGACGCCGCACGGGTCGGGAGTGCGGGGATGCGGCACCGCGCGCGTCG
>JABFWM010000345.1 GCA_013362195.1 Acidobacteriota bacterium | reverse complement strand
GCCGGCGCCGAGCGCACGGTTGTACATGTCGGTCGACGTGTAGACGGAGTATTGCGTCCCGTTCATCGGGTCGCCGGCGTAGCGCGCTCCGGTATCCGCGCCCAGCGTGGAGAAATCGGTGGCCGGGCCCGAGATCACGGGAATCGTGTGGATGAAATCGTCAGCGGCCGTGTTGAACGCGAAGGTGTTGAAGTCGACGCCCTGGCCCGCGGCGCTTTTCGTGCCGTCGGACGGATGCTCGAAGTGGCCGAAGGCACCCCATGGCGACGGGTTGTTCAGCGCGGTCTGGTACATCGTCAGGTAGTCGGCCGCGTTCGGGCTCGTGTAGACGTCGTAGTAGCAGCTCGAGCCGATGGTGCAGGCGCTCGGCTCCCATCCGAAGAGCTTCGGCGATTCGATCACGCCAACGTGCCCCTCGTTCGGGAAGCCGGCGTCCGGGTTGCTGATATACCCCCACTCCATGCCGTACAGCGCGACGAAGCTGCCGGCGATCGTCGAGGCCGCCGCCGTCGCGAGCCCATCGTGGTATCGCTGCACGATCTGCGCGGCGCTGCAGCCCGGGCAGGCGTCATTGAACTGATGGTTGTGATCGCTGACCGCCAGGAAGTCGAGCCCCGCGCCCCGCGCAATGTTGTAGGCGTCGACGGGCGCCGCGTCGGTGGCGAGATGCGTCGTGGACGACGCGCAGGTCGAATCGTTCGGATGTCCGCCATCGCTGAACGCGGTATGCGTGTGGAGGCTGCCGTAATAGAAGGTGTATGGGTAGCCGGGTTCGAACGGCAGCGCGGATGCGTGGATCAGAATCGTCGCCAGCAGCGCGGCACAGACTGTCGCGAGCGTCACTCGTCTCATGTAGCCTCCTCGGCACCTCGTGCCTTGTGTGGCACAACGGTGGCAGAGACCAGTGACGCGCCCGGCACGGCGAGCCAAACAGCGTGTAACTCTGTGCAATGCCCAAAGGCGCGCTTTACCAGAGCCGTTTCGCGGTGATGCGGACAGCAGTACGATGTTTGCCGAACACCTGATTAAGGTCGCCGAATTTCCCCAACGGCCCGATGGGGAGATTGGTACTCACCTCAATCGTTTCGCCGGGCCTTACCGTCAGCATCGTCCGACCTTGATGACCGACGGCCGCAGTACTCGCCGCATCTGTGAACCACCGCGATCCGTCGACGGTCAAATCGATCCTGCCGTCGGTCCGCACGCGTCCTCGGATCGTGCCCGACACGTCCATGAGGATGTCGGCCGAGTGGCCATCCGCCCGGCGTCCATCCCCCGCGTAAGGGACGGGTCGGAAGAAGTAATCGACTTTCTGTCCCTGTCTGGCAGTCACCTGGTAGCGGTCCGTCACACGTTCTCCGTCCCCGTCCTGCTGCACGAGCCACAGATCATAGGCAACGGCCGCGCCGGCGAGAGCCTGCGGTCCCTCGAACTCCAGCTCGTACGTCAGCGAGAAGCTGCCGCAGCCTGGGGACGGCGGTTTCGTCGTGCGGACAACATCCAACACTCCTCCATCACCCTGTCGAAGTACCAGACGCTGCTCCCAGGCGGCGGGGTCTGCCGGGCGAAGATCGGGACGATTGATGCGGCGCGTCCACCGGAGATCGATGGTCGCTTCGCCCTGCCGCAGCTCCACGAGCCGGCCCTCTACATGCCAGGCGGCGGCACCCTGATCGAGGTCCGCAGAGCTAACACCGACCTCTATGCCGCCCACACACAGGTCTTCGACGTTGCGGAAGGCCGGCGTAATGACCATCCCGACGTACTCGTCCTGGCGCAGTTGGATACTTCCTGACATGGCGCCAACGCCGGAATCACCACCCGCACGAACCGTGAGTACGGGCCGCGTTTCGAGCGGCGGCTCCCATCCACCGCCGGATTCCTGCGCGCCGCTCAATGCTCCTGCGAGCACGAGTACAAAGGCGGCCGCTGCACAAAGAGATTTCTCGAACATCATCTTCTCCGTCTCGTTCACCGAGGCTCTATCACTTGCAACTGCACCACGCGTGTCGGCTCTGGAGGCCGCTCACGCGTCAGGAATCCCTCGACCCACCTAGCGCCGAGCCCGCCCACGGTCAGCAGCGCGAGCACTGCAGCCGCACGCAGCCATGCTCGCGATCTCTCGACGCGGGGCGGCCCCGTCGATGTGAGCCGCTCAGCGCGCCACCTCGGTGGAGCGTCGTCTTCCGCATGGACCGACACACGCAGCCGGACGAAATCGACGAGCAGTCTCCTGTTCGCGGCGATCTCGAGCGCGTCGGCAACGGCGTCTGCATCGACCGCTTCACCATCAATCAATGCTGAGAGGAGCTCACGGTTGTCAGTCATCGTCTTCATGTCTCGTGACGGCACCTGGGACATTCAGCGTCGGAGGAGTGAGCATCTCGCGGAGCGCGCTTCGTGCCCGGTAGATGCGCGAGCGAACGGAAGGCACCGTGCTGTCCGTCATCGCGGAGATCTCGGCGTAACTGAGGCCGGCAATCTCGCGGAGAAGGAAGGCTTCCCTTTCTTCTGACGGAAGGCGGCCCAGGGCCTCGCGCAGGGTGGCACGGGTGTTCTGACGGGGCGCCGTGGTCGGCTCCAACCGGGAATCGGCAGCGGGCGTGCGCAACGCCTGCCGCCGCAGATCGATCAAGACGTTGCGTGCGATGCGAAACACCCACGCGCGCTCACGGTCACGATGCTCGTACGCGTCGCCGCTGCGGACCACTCGCAGGAACACTTCCTGTGTCAGGTCCTCTGCGGCAGTGGCGTCGCCCGTCAGTCGTTTGAAGTACGTGTGGACAACGCCGCCGTGCTGTTCGAACAGGCGCTGGGCGAAAGCCATCGTGGCACTCGATTCGCTCACATCGGGTACAACGATCCGGAGCGGTGAAAATCTCCGGCCGGTTCCTGGATTGGGCCGGAACGAGCTGAAGCGTCTTGCTCGACGCTTCTATACGGCAACGCTCGTTTCGGTACAGAGGCTGGACGATATCGTCCCCACGTGTGAGGACAACGACAGCGGCATCACACACGAACTGCGCATGGAAAAAGGCAGTGTGTTGACATACACACTGTGAAGCCGCCCGCCGGACACCATACCGGCGCTGTCGCCACGCGCCGGCGGCCCGCCGCGTCTCAGGACGTGATGTAGCGCTCGAGCGAGCTGATCGTGAACTGCTGGTCCTCGACGACCGCCCGCACCACGTCGCCGATCGAGATCACCCCAATCACCCGTCCCTGGTCCTTCACCGGCAGGTGCCGCACGCGCTTCTCCGTCATCAGCGCCATGCATTGATCGGCCGTCCACTCCGGGCCGACCGAGATGACGTGCGTCGTCATGATCTCGCTGACGAGCGTCTCCCTCGACGTCTTGCCGAGCAGGATGACTTTCCGCGCGTAGTCGCGCTCGGAGAAGATGCCGTCGACCCGGTCCTCGGACCGGACGAGGACGGCGCCGATGTTCTTGTCGGCCATCAGCCGGAGCGCGTCGTACACGGTATCGCCCGGCCCGACGGAGTAAACGTTCGATTTGCCGCGCAGCATGTCTCGTACGGTGGGTGACATGATCGGTACCTCGCGAGCTGGCCGCCCATGAACAGCAACGGTGAAGAGGGCCCGGGTGATGCCGCGGTCGTCGGCGTGCGGGGCGGCGCGAGGTCGCCGGCGCGCCAGAC
>JABFWM010000114.1 GCA_013362195.1 Acidobacteriota bacterium | reverse complement strand
GGACCTCGCCGACGAGGAAGAGGTCCGGACATCGCCGCGATTCCATCGTGGCGGGATCCACTTGAGCCAGGTCGACGCCGCCCGCGGTGACTTCGGCGAAGTTGTAGCCACGCGTATCCGTCACCGCGAGCGGCCAGTCCACGAGCGTCCGCGCGAGCTGCCGGCGATCGTCGCGCGAGAGATGCGCGACGACGAGGTCGCCGTCGAGGTCGAGCGCCTCGAGCACTGCGCTCGCGAGCGAGTCGGGGAACGCCGCCGAGAGACGCGTGCGCAGCGTCGAACGTGGATGCGCCACCATCGCCTCTCGCCATCGCGCGTCCACCGACTCGAAGGTGTCTCCGGGATGCAGATTGACGGTGATGCGGACATCGGTACGTTCGAGCACGGCGCGCGCCCAATGACGGGAGGCATTCAACACCGCGGGCCCGCTGACGCCGAAGTGCGTCCAGAGCAGTGCGCCGTCGATGTGAGTGGCGAGCCGTCCGTCGATCCACACGCGCATCTCGACGTCGAGCGACACGCCTTGCACACGCGTGTGGATGGCGCGGGGCGCCGCCGCATCGAGGAGCAGCGGCGCCAGCGCCGGCGTCGTGGGCACGATCGTGTGCCCGAACTCACGCGCGAAGCCGTATCCGGCGCCGTCGCTCCCTGATTTCGGCAGCGAGAGCCCGCCGGTCGCGAGCACGACGGCACGCGCGGCAATCGAACCGCGCGAGGTCTCGATCGCAAACTGCCCGCCGTCGCGGGCGATGCGCTGCACGCGCGCCGGCGCGACGAGCGATGCGCCGGCCCGCGAGACGCCGTCGAGGAGCGCCGACAGCACGTCGCGCGCACGGTTCGACTCGGGAAACAGTTTGCCGCCGGCCTCCTCGCGGAGCGTGATGCCGAGACCGCGGAAGAACGCGATGGTGTCGTCGACGGTGAAGGCGCGCAGGATCCGGCGCACGATCGCGCCCCGTCCACCCCAGAAGTCGCGTTCCGAGATGATTTTGTTCGCCACGTTGCAGCGTCCGCCGCCACTAACCAGGATCTTCGCGCCGGGGCGCGCGGCGCCGTCGAGAAGGGCGACGCGCAGGCGGGGCTGGTGCCGCCGCACCGCAATCGCGGTCGTCAAACCCGCGGCTCCCGCGCCGACGATGACGACGTCGGCGTGCGAGGGAAGGGTCACGGGAGCGGCCGCAGGCGAAGCCGCAGGAGCATCGCGCGGTGCAATCGCCAGCCGCGGTGGCCGGCGAAGGGCGGCTCAGCTTGCGCGGAAAGCGCGTGGCCGTTTACACTTCGAACGACTTCCCCCGCAATCCAACTGAGCGACGAAAGTGTCTGACTACGCCGACCAGGGCGCACGTGTGGTGTGGTGCCTCCGCCGCCGCGCGACGAACGTGCGGTGCCTCGTCTTCGCGCAGGGCATCCCTGTCGAAGCGCGCGTGATGCACGATCGCGACATCGTGCTGACGGAGGTCTTCGAGGAAGAGTGGATGGCGCTCGATTGGGCCCGTGTGTATGGGGATCGCCTGCGCGCTCAGGGGTGGCACGACGTCCCGGAGACGCCCGCCCACGCCGTCTGATTTTCACATCTCAGCCGAACACAACCGCGGCGGCCGCCCATAACAGAATGGCGACGGCGGACGCGACCGTCAGATCCTTCCAGAGCGGCGGCGCCTGTTCGGGCACCGTCGGCTCGACGAACTCGAGGCCGGCCAGGCGCGGCTCGATCCGCCACCGTTCAATCGTCCAGTCGTCGGCTTTCTGCGGCGTCATCGGCGTACCTCCGGAAGTTGAATCGGCTGCCACTTCAAGAAGAGCGCCAACCCCGGCCATCCCTCTTTTCTGACGGATCGAATCGCACCGGGCGGCCCGCTGGCGCGATTTCAAACGCACTCGTCTCGAAACCCGACGGGTAGACGACGGGCGGCGAGCGGTGTTCGCCGGCGTCACGCGCGGAAGAAACCGCGACGCGAGGTTGGGTGTTCGGGCTAGACTCTGAGGCTGCCAGCCTGCCGGCGAGGTGACGCGTGTTCAGATTCCTGATGTTCGCGGCAGCCCTGCTCGCGGCCGCGCAGCAACCGGCGCCCGAGCAGCCGCCACGGTTCCGCGGCGGCACCAACTTCGTTCAGGTCGATGTCTTCGCCACGCGCGGCGGCGAGCCGGTGCAGGACCTCACCGCCGCCGAGTTCGAGCTCTACGAAGACAACGACGCGCAGAAGATCGACACCTTCGAACACATCGTCGTGGCGCCGGCCGGTCCGCAGCCGGAGCGCGTCGAGCCGTCGTCGCCGACGCGCGCGAATCAGCTTGCCGCGGACCCGCATCGGCGGGTGTTCGTCGTGTTCCTCGATTTCTTCCACGTCTCGGTCGAGGGATCGCACCGCATCAAGGAGCCGCTGATCGAGATGCTGTCGCGGATTGTCGGCCCCGACGATCTCGTCGGCGTGATGACGCCCGACATGAGCCCGTCGCAGATCACGTTCGGCCGCAAGACGCAGGTCATCGAACAGGGCTTGCGCGATCACTGGTACTGGGGGCGGCGCTTCAGCATCCGCCTCGACGAGTACGAGCAGAAGTACGACACGTGTTACCCGCCGCGGCCCGGCGACGGCGCGCAGTCAGGGCTGGCCGGGGCGCTGATCGGCCGACGGCGCGAGCGGGCCGTACTCGAGGCGCTGCACGACACGGTTCTGCACATGGCATCGATCCGCGAAGGACGGACGGCCGTCATCACCATCACCGACGGCTGGCTGCTCTATCGGCCGGACGAGCGACTCACCACGCTGCGAACGGATCCGTTCACGGGCGCGCGTGAGCCGGTGCCCGGCTCGCCGCCGCCGGTCGGCGTCGGCCCGGGCGGCACGCTGACGAGCAAACTGAATAGCCAGGGTTTTCTCGACGAGCGGAGCGAATGCGACCGCGATCGCATGAACCTGGCGATGATGGACAACTGGCAGTACTTCCGCGATCTGTATCAGGATGCCAACCGCGCCAACGTCAGCTTCGATCCGATCGATCCGCGCGGCCTGTCCGCCTTCGACTCGCAGATTGGCCCGGACGCGCCAGTCGACCTGGTGACGGATCACGCGATGCTCAGGACCCGCAACGACACTCTCCGCACGCTCGCGGAGAACACCGACGGCCTGGCGCTCGTCGACAACAACGATCTGCGCAAGCAGCTGCGCCGCGTCGCCGACGACCTGACGTCGTACTACCTGATTGGCTACTACTCGACGAACGCGACACTCGACGGGCGCTTCCGTTCGATCAAGGTGCGCTCCAGGCGTCCGGGAATCGATATACGCGCCCGCAAGGGTTATCGCGCGCCGACCGCCGCGGAAGTGAATGGCGTGGCGGCCTCACCGGCGGCCGCGCCGGCGATCCCCGGCGACCAGGTGGCCATCACCGCCGCGCTGAACGTGCTCGAGCGCGACGCACGCATCGACGAATCGCGGGCCGGCGCGCGCGCCCGCATCGCGTCGCTCGAATCTCCGGCCTTGTTCCGCCGCGGCCCGCTGACCGGCAACGTCGTGCAGCCGGCGCC
Organism: Acidobacteriota bacterium; assembly: GCA_013362195.1. Lineage (GTDB taxonomy): Bacteria > Acidobacteriota > Vicinamibacteria > Vicinamibacterales > 2-12-FULL-66-21 > QHWT01. The sequence continues at coordinate 141 of JABFWM010000114.1, read as the reverse complement.
GAACCGGCGATTCTCCCGTACCGATCGCATGCACGCCGAGGCCGTCGCCGGCGAAGTGGCGTCATGGACGGCCGCGCTGCTCGATCGGACGGGCAAGCGCCTGCCCGTGCCGGTCACGGCGGGGACGGGTACGAATGCATC
>JABFWM010000249.1 GCA_013362195.1 Acidobacteriota bacterium | reverse complement strand
GAAGCTCACGCCCGCCTTCGACAGCGGCGCGCTGACGTCGGTGAAGATTTCGTATCCCCGCGATGCCGTGGCGCAGTACCTCGAGTACGGCGCGATGTACGATGCGTCGCTGACCCAGTCGCACGCCGCCAACGGGTCGTCGAGCCGATGAGCGCGCCAACCGCCTCCCACGTCGATACGCGCCCCTACCTGCTCGAGCGCGTCGATGAAGCGGCCGTCGTGCAGCTCTACGCCGACGGGTTCGCCGATCTGCCCCTCGACGAGAAGATCCTCATCTATCACCTCTACGAGGCGGCGCTCGCCGGCCGCGACATCTATTACGACCAGCGCTACGCCCACAACCTCGAGATGCGCGAGGTGCTCGAAGAGATCCTCACGCACGCCGAGGGCATCGCCGCGCCCGTCCTCGAGGAGATCCGGCGCTACACGAAGCTGTTCTGGATCAACACGGGGCCCTACAACAACCTGACGGCGCGAAAGTTCGTGCTGAAGTGCGCGCCGGCCGCGTTCGCCGAGGCCGCGCATGCCGCCGCGCGCAACGGCGCCGCTTTTCCCGCGAGGCCCGGCGAATCGCTGGACGCGATGCTCGCGCGGCTGGAGCCGTTGTTCTTCGATCTCGCCACCGACCCGCTCGTCACGAACAAGACGCCCGGCGCCGGACGCGACATCCTGTCGGCGAGCGCGAACAATCTCCACGAAGGCGTGACGATGGCGGACCTCGAGGGGTTCGAGGAACGCTACCCGCTCAATTCGCGCCTGGTGAGGCGCAACGGCACGCTCGTCGAAGAGGTGTACCGGATCGGCGGCCGCTACGACGGGTACATCAGGACCATCGTCCGGCACCTCGAGGCGGCGGTGCCGCATGCGACGCCCGAGATGGCCAGGGCGCTGCAGGCGCTGATCCGCTTCTATCAGACGGGAGAAACCGCCGACCGCGTCGCCTACGACATCGCCTGGGTCCAGGACCGCCATTCGCCCGTGGACACCATCAACGGGTTCGTCGAGGTGTACATGGACGCGCGCGGCACCAAGGGCGCGTGGGAGGCACTCGTCTACTACATCAACCCGCACAAGACCGAAGGCATCCGCAAGCTCGCGGCCGAAGCCCAGTGGTTCGAGGATCGCATGCCCTGGGACGATCGCTACAAGAAGCAGGGCGTCCGCGGCGTGTCCGCGAATGCCATCGACGTGGTGGTCGAGTGCGGCGACTCGGCGCCGGTGACGCCGGTCGGGATCAACCTGCCGAACGATCAGCACATCCGCGAGCAGTACGGCAGCAAGTCGGTGTCGCTCTCGAACGTGAATCTCGCCTACGACAAATCGACCGCGCAGGAGTTCCGCGGCGAATTCGCCTGGACGCCGGAAGAGGCCGAGCGCGCCGAGCGGTGGAACAGCGTCGCGAGCGAGCTGACGACGAACATGCACGAGGTCATCGGCCACGGGTCGGGACGCATTTCGGAGCGCCTGCAAGGCAATCCGCAAGGGGCCCTGAAGGAGCAGTACTCCGCCCTCGAGGAATCCAGGGCGGATCTCGTCGCCTTGTATTTCCTGCCGCACCCCAAGCTGGTGGAGCTCGGGCTCATCGAGGCCGACGATCACGCGGAGATCGTGCGCGCCGAGTACGAGGGCTACGCGCGCAACGCGCTGGTGCAGCTGCGCCGCGTCCGCGAGGGCACGCAGATCGAAGAAGACCACATGCGCAATCGCCAGATGGTCGTGCACTGGCTGATGGCGAATTCGGCGGCCATCGAGAAGCGGCGCCGCGACCACAAGACCTACTACGTCGTCACCGACGTGAACGCGTTTCAGGAGGGCGTCGGACGGCTGCTCGCCGAAGTGCAGCGCATCAAGGCCGAAGGGGAGTACGAGGCGGCGAAGCACCTCTTCGAGACCTACGGCGTGCACTTCGACCCGGCCCTGCGCGACGAGATCGTGGCGCGTGTCGATCGGCTGCAGATGCCCTCGTACACGGGATTCGTACAGCCCAAGCTCGAACCGGTGCGCGACGGCCAGGGCGCGATCGTCGACGTCCGGATCTCGTATCCGCTGGACCTGACGACGCAGATGCTCGAGTATTCGGGAAAGCGCCGCGCCTGAAACGGCGGGGTGAAGATCGGCCTGGGCCTGCGGCCGATCGTGAGCCGCGTGCCGCGGACAGTCCACTAGGATCTGCAGGGTGCCGCCCGCAGTCGTCTACCACTTCGGCCCGTTTACGCTCGACCCGGCGGCGTTCCGGCTGACGAGGGACGGCCAGCCCCTCGCCGCATCGCCAAAGGTGCTCGATCTGCTGCGCTACCTGCTCGATCGCCGGTCGGCGCTGGCGACCAAGGACGAACTCTTCAAAGCGATCTGGCCGGATGTCATCGTCACCGACAACGCGCTGACGCAGGCGGTCTCCGAGCTGCGGCAGCTGCTTGGCGACGATCCGGCGCAACCGACTTACATCCAGACCGTCGCGCGACGCGGGTATCGGTTCATCGCCCCGGTGCAGGCGGCCGGTGCCGCGGCCGCCACGGCGGCGACCGAGGCGCCAGCCGATGCCGACGTGCCGGCGATCGCCGTGCTGGACTTCACCAACGTGACGCGCGAACCGTCGATGGACTGGCTGGCGACGGGCATCGCGGAAACCGTGACGAACGATCTGCGGGCGCTGGACGGCGTCCGCGTCATCGACCGCGTCCGCGTGGCGGAAAGCGCGAAGCGTGCGGGGGGCGCCCTCGAGCGCATCGGCGCGGACCTCGGCGTCCGGATGGCGATCGTCGGCAGCTTTCAGCAGGCGGGCGATCGGCTGAGGATCACGGCTCGCGCGGTCGACGTGGCGACGAGCGAAGTGATTGCCGATACGAAGGCCGACGGGCCCGTCGCCGGCGTGTTCGATCTCCAGGATCGGATCGTCAACGGGATGGCGAGCGCGCTCGGCTCACACGGCCGCAGTGCGGGCCGCATGCCGCGCGACACGTCGAGCATCGAAGCGTATCGCGCGTTCACCGAAGGGCGCGTGCTGCTGGAGACGCTCGACGGGACGGCCATTCCCCGGGCGATCGCGCATTTCGAGCAGGCGATCGCCATCGACGAGCGGTATCCGCAGGCGCACGTCGGCCTCGCCAACGCGCGCTTCTTCGAATACGAACTGTCGCGGGCCCGGAACCATCCGGACGGAGCGCTGCTCGCGGCCGCGATCGCCCACGTCCGCCGCGCAATCGAGATCGACCGCGACCTCGCCGAGGCGCACGCGACCTTGTCGTTCCTGCTGGTGAGTGCGGGCCGTGCGGCGGAAGCGAAAGAGGCGGCGCGGCGCGCCGTCCGCCTCGAGCCCGCGTACTGGGCCCATCACTTCCGCGTCGGACACGCGACGTGGGGCGGCGAACGGCTCGCGGCGCTCGCGCGGACGCTCGAGCTGAACCCGCAGTTCCCGTTCGCGCACTTCGAGATGGCGATGGTGCACATCGCGCGCGGCGCCCTCGATCGCGCCGGCTCGCTGCTGCGCGAAGGCGCCATCGTCCAGGATCAGCAGGCCGATCGACGGCAACGCTATCCTGCACGCGGCCTGCACTGGCTGCTCGGCCTGGTACGGCTCGCGGCCGGCGATCTCGACGAAGCGTCACGGGCGTTCGAGCGCGAGATGGCGGCGGGCACCACGCAGCTGTATGCCGCGGAGTTCCGCATGAACGCGTGCGATGGC
>JABFWM010000034.1 GCA_013362195.1 Acidobacteriota bacterium | reverse complement strand
GGATGAATGACAGAACGGTGGACCGTGACGCATGCCGGAATTCGCACCTGGGTCGAAGAGGTCGCAGCGATCACGAGGCCCGATCGGATCGTCTATTGCGACGGATCCGAGGCCGAGAAGGATGCGCTCATCGAGGCCTCGCTCGCGACCGGTGAGCTGATTCAGCTGAATCAGGAGAAGCTGCCCGGCTGCTATCTCCACCGCAGCGCGCCGCACGACGTCGCGCGCACCGAACATCTCACTTTCGTCTGCACACCACGAAAAGAGGACGCCGGCCCGAACAACAACTGGGAGGCGCCCGACGCCGCGAAAGCGCGGCTGGCGCCCCTCTTCCGCGGCGCCATGAAGGGGCGCACGATGTACGTCGTCCCTTTCCTCATGGGCCCTCCCGGATCGCGGTTCTCGAAGGTCGGCGTCGAGATCACCGACAGCAAATACGTCGTCCTCAGCATGCGCGTCATGACACGCGTCGGGCAGATCGCGCGTGATCATCTCGGCGCGAGCGATGTCTTCACGCGGTGCCTGCATTCGCTGGGCGACCTGAGTCCCGATCGCCGCTTCATCATGCACTTCCCGGAAGAGAACGCCGTCTGGTCGATCGGATCCGGCTACGGCGGCAACGCGCTGCTCGGAAAGAAATGCATGGCGCTGCGGATCGCGAGCTGGCTGGCGCGGAAGGAAGGCTGGCTCGCCGAACACATGCTGATCCTCGGCTTGCGCGATCCACAGGGCGCGCAGCATTACGTGGCCGGCGCTTTTCCGTCGGCATGCGGCAAGACCAATCTCGCGATGCTGGTGCCGCCGCGGTCGATGCCGGGATGGACGGCGACGACCGTCGGCGACGATATCGCGTGGCTCCGGCCGGGCAAGGACGGACGGCTGTGGGCCGTGAATCCGGAGGCCGGCTTCTTCGGGGTCGTGCCCGGCACGAGCCGTCGGACGAACGCGACGGCGTTCGACATGATCCAGCGCAACACGATCTACACGAACGTCGCGCTGCGGCCCGACGGCACGCCCTGGTGGGAAGGCCACGACGATCCCGCGCCGCCGCGGGCGCTCGACTGGCAGGGACGGCCGTGGGACCCCTCGTCGCCGGAAAAGGCGGCGCACCCGAACAGCCGCTTCACCGCGCCCGCCACGCAGTGCGCCACGTTGTCGCCGGAGTTCGACAATCCCGAGGGCGTCCCCATCGACGCGATCCTCTTCGGCGCGCGGCGTCAGCGTCGTGTGCCGCTCGTCTATCAGGCGAACAGCTGGACGCATGGCACGTTCCTCGGCGCGACGCTCTCCTCGGAAACGACCGCTGCCGCCACCGGCAGGGTCGGCGTGCTCCGCCGCGATCCGATGGCGATGCTCCCCTTCTGCGGCTACAACATGGGCGACTACTTCGCGCACTGGCTCGAGATCGGCGCCGGTCTCGCGAAGCCGCCGGGCGTGTTCCGCGTCAACTGGTTCCGGACCGGCGAAGACGGCAAGTTCGTGTGGCCGGGATTCGGCGACAACCTCCGCGTGCTGAAGTGGGTGCTCGAGCGCGGCGGCGGTCAGGGCAAGGCGCTTCAGACCGCCATCGGCGCCGTGCCCACGATTGATGCCCTCGACCGCCGCGGGCTCGAGATCCCGGACGACGCACTGTCGGCCCTGCTCAAGGTCGATCCCGCGGAATGGGTGGAGGCCCTCGCTGGGCAGGAGGATTTCTTCCGCACCTTCGGCGAGCACCTGCCGCCCGCCCTCTGGGAGGAGCAGAAAGGTCTCGCGCGGCGGGTCGAGGACGCGATCACGCCGCAGGATCTGCACGGTCGCGATCTCGGCACCTAATCTTAGGTGGACTGCCGACGCTGAACGACGGCCAGATGGCGCAGCGTCGCGTTCGGCGCCTCATTCATGGAGCTTCACCACGCGGATCGGCGGTCCGGCGCGCTGCGCGGTCGGCGTGATCTGGAAGACCGTGGGGCCCGCGTTGAGATACGCGGCCGCCGAACCGGTATCGGGTCCGCTGAGGATCAGGTAATCCGCATGCTCACAATACCAGCCGAGAGGACGATCGGAGAGCGCACTCGTCCGGATCACGCGCAGCGGCACGTCTTCGAGGTATGTCGGCCCCCCTGTCTCCACCACGATTCGCGATCCCTGAGGGACGGCCTCCTTGATCCACTGGGCGGTGGCGGTGCGCGTATCGGGACGCCGCAGTTCGCGGATCGAGCCGACGGTCGCAAGGGTGAGCGGCGCGACGACCAGCAGCGAGACGACGAGAAAGGCCGCGCGATTCGCCCAGGACGTGTGCCACCGCGGCACGCGCCGCGAGAGGCGGACCAGTTCGACGGCGGCGGCGCCCGCGAACAGGCACAGCATCGGGACGATCGGCAGCGCGTCACGTGCGGCCCCGGTCGGATACGTCACCACCACGTAGCCGTACGCGGCCGCCATCAGCAGAACGGGGGCCCAGCGGCCGCGTTCGCGCGATCGCCACGTCACCACCGCGGCGCCGACCGCTGCAAGCAGCAGCCAGGGCGCGATGAGCCAGGAAAGCTCACGCGTGTGCAGCCAGGGCGCGCCATCGCGGGGCGAGCGCGCGATCGCCGCGAGCTGACCGGCTACCCCGTCGAGGAAATGCGGGAGGTCGCCGACCGCGAACGGCATCGCGACGAGAAATGCGGCGGCCGCGCCCGCCGCCAGAGCGGCCGCCTTGCGCCCGCGATCGGGTGCACGACGTTCGCGCACCAGCCACATCGCCGCGACGGCCACGATCGCGGCGACTCCCGAGTACTCCGCGGCCGCGGCGCATCCCGCCGCGACGCCGGCGATGCCGTACGCTCGCGCGGTGCCGGCCTTCGCCGCCCGTACGCCCAGCCACATCGTCAAGACGATCAGCGCCGTGGCTGGCACGTCCGGCCGCGCGACGTGCGACTCGCTGACGTGGAGCGGGAAGACCGCGAGTTGGGCGGCCGCAAGCAGCCCTACCCGCCGCGTCGCGATTTCCTCGCCGAGGCGATAGACGAGCCACACCGTCAGGATCCCGAGCGCCGCGGCAACGATCCGTGTCGGCCCGTAGACGCTGCCCACCTGGAAGAGATCCAGCGACGTCCACTGGCCGGCGATCGCACCGGCGAGATACCGCACCGCCGCGACGACGACGACGCAATACACGACCAGCGTCGGCTGATCGAACAGGTGCGTGTTCCAGTCGCCGGTGCGCAGGATCCGCACCGCGCGGTCGATCACCTGTGCCTCGTCCGGGTCGATGGCGTGCGGCACCCCCGCCCACAACGACCAGGCTCGGGCGATGGTGCCGATGAGGAGGATCGCACCCAGGGCAACGACGTCCGCGCTCCGCGAGCGGGCCAGCGCAGCAAGTGAAGAGGATGCAGGGAGAGACTGCGGGGAGGCAGCGGGCCGAGACATGACGGACGAATGTCATGGTACACCCGCGGTTCGTGCCGTCTCGAATGGTGCCGATCCGGCGGGTGATCTATTCGCGCGACAGCCGTCCGCGGTCGGTCACCTCGCGTTCGTTGGCATACGCGTCGGCGTCGCGCGTGCCCCAGGCGCGGCGCCGCAGCGCCGCAGGGCTGAGGCCGTGCTGATATCGAAAGGCCGTCTCGAACCCGGCGGCATCGGCGAACCCGACGGCCACGATCACCTCGTCGATACTGAGCGACGTGCGTTCGAGGAGCACCTTGGCGCGGG
>JABFWM010000088.1 GCA_013362195.1 Acidobacteriota bacterium | reverse complement strand
CGTCGACGAGTCTGAAACCCGGTCAGACCTACGAGTCGCGGACCGTCTTCACGTTCATCGCGCGGTAGGCTTCCGCCTGAAGGCAGAAGCTCCGGGCCTGAAGGCGAAAGCTACGGGAATCGAGAGGTGACGCGCATCTCGACGAGGCCGCCGGTGTGGGCGGATGCCTGCGGCTGCAGGCGAACGGTGATCGTCGACTTCCCGCGCGTCAGCGCCTCCGGGATGGCGTATTCCCGGTCGAGCAGCTCCGTCGGGTGGTACTCGAGCGTCTCCGTCGCGATCTTCTCGCCGTCGACGAGCACGTCGAACACGCGGCGCTGGCCTTCGCTGCCGCGATAGGTGCAGACCAGCGTGGCCGGCCGATCGGCCGGCACCTTCAGCGCGTAGCTGAGAAACCCGTTCCGCGCGTCGCGCCACCGGCGCCCCTCGACGAATCCCTGATTCGAGCCTTCGCTCGTGAACGCATGCGCGCGTTCGCTTCCATCGTCGCTGACGTCGACGGTGTCGAGGGTGCGCGTCTCGATGGCCTTCCGCTTCGCGGCGACGTCGGCCAGATCGGCGGTGTGCTTCTCCCATTCCGCGGCCGTGTAGGTCGTCCAGTACACGGTATAGCGCGGCTCGAACGTCTTATAGAGCGGGATGAGCGTGACGTCGCGCGGGCGCGCGAGATCGACGGTCTGGAACGTGAGCGGCTTGCCCGGGACGGGCTTGACGCGATCGAGCACCTGCTGCGGCGACGCCGCGACGAACGCCGGGATGGTCATCGGCGCCAGCCGACCCACCGGCGGCGTCCCCGGACCGTAGCGCTTCACCGATGCGAGCCCTTCCGTGCCCAGATCGCCGGCGAGGACGACGGGACCGTACATCACGGCCTCTATGTGCCCGTCGTCGGGCAGCGCTTCGAGGTGCAGCGACATCGGCAGCCTGACCTGCACGGTGTCGCCTGTCTTCCATTCACGATCGACGCTGACGTAGCTCCCTGGCTTCGCGACGACGTCCACGCCCTTGCCGTTGACGATCAACGCCATGCCCGACTGCGCCCAGGACGGATAGCGGACCTTCACGGCGAGCCTGGCGGGTCTCGACGCGGTGAACGTCAGGGTCGTCGAGTCCTCTTCGGGGAACCGCGTCTCCTGACGGACCGTCAGGCCCTTGTCCTTCCACGTCAGCTCCGACGGGATGAACAGGTTCACGTACAGCGACGAACCGTCGTGGAAGTAGATCGTGTCGTTGTACTTCGCGTGGTTCTCCATGCCGGTGCCGACGCAGCACCAGAACGAATCCGTCGCCGTGGAAAACGTCTTGAACGCGCCCGGCTTCAGCGGGCAGTAGTAGCTGACGCCGCCGGTCTTCGGATCCTGCGAGCCGAGAATGTGGTTCAGCAGCGCGCGCTCGTAGTAGTCCATCCGCTCGGCGGTGGGCGACCACGCAAACAGGTGGCGCGTCAGCTTCAGCATGTTGTAGGTGTTGCAGGTTTCGGGGCCCGATGCGCCGAGATGGTGCGAGGTCTCGCCCTCGGGAAAGAACGATTCGTTGTCGCTGTTGCCGCCCATCACGAACGATCGGTGATGGACGACGCGGTCCCAGAAGAAGGTGGCGATATCGAAGTACCGCGTGTCGCCGGTCAGCTCGTACTCCCGCGCGACGCCGATGATCTTCGGGAACTGCGTGTTCGCATGCACGTTGTCGAGCGGATCCACGCCGCGCGCGAGCGGGTCGAGGATGCGCCGGTGCTCGAAGCGCTTCGCAAGCTCGAGGTACTTCGACTCGCCGGTGATCGCGTAGAGGTTGGCGAGCACCTCGTTCATGCCGCCGAATTCGGTGTCGAGCGCGCGCTGCTGCTGATCGTCGCTGAGGCGGCCGACCCGGGTGCCGACCCAGTCGGCCTTGCGCTTGAGCACGTCGAGCGCCTGCCGGCTGCCGGCCAGCAGGTGCGCGTCGAGCAGGCCCGCCATGATCTTGTGGATGGTGTAGTAGGGCGCCCACACGCGCTGCCGCGCGTCGACGCGATCGAAGAACTCTTCGGGGAAGGCGGAGAGGTAACCGGGCGTGAACGTCTTCGCCTCCGCGTCCTGGATCTTCGCGAGCTCCGCGACGAAGCTGTCCGCACGCGCCTTGAACCGCGCGTCGCCGGTGCTGGCGAACATGATCGACACCGCCGACAGATAGTGGCCGGCGGAGTGGCCGCGCAGCTCGACGTCCGGCGCCTCCCACCCGCCGAGCGGTTGCGCGGAGGACGGCAGGCCGGCGGTGACGCGGAACGTGTGAAGCAGCCGATCCTGGTCGAGGCTGAGGAGATATTCCTGATCGCGGACCATCGCGTCGCGGTACGGCCCCTCGAGCAGCCGCACGTCTCCGAGCGCGAAGGGGATGGCGAGCGAGGGCACCTTGTCGGGAATGGTCACCGGCGTCCAGTATTGACGGCCGGCGGCTGAAGCGGCTGCCAGGCAGAGCAGCGCGGCGGTGAACGCCATGAAGCTTTTCATGGCGCGGCACTATAGCACCGCGCGCACCTCCGTCCGCCGGCGGGCACGGCGAACGGGAAATCTACGCGAGGCCTCGAGCGCAGCGCGGAAGCAGCGGGATCGACGCACGACCGCCGCAGCTTCCGCGTTGACGTGTGAGAACTAGTTGGTGACCGTGAGGCTCATCGACCGCGTGCTCGTCGTGTTCACGTCGCGGACGCGCACCACGAACGTCCACGTGCCGGTCGACCAGGGCGTGCCGCTGATCTTCCCTGACGCGCTGAGACTCAGGCCTGACGGCAGCGAGCCCTGCGCCAGCGACCAGCTCACCGTGCCCTGCGCGTCGCCCGCGGCGAGCGTCGCGGAGTACGCCACGTAGCGGCGCGCCGATGGCAGCGACGTCGTGTTCACGGAGACCGGACGGGTCACGGCCATCGTGTAATTCGCGGATCCGGCGTTTGCGGCGTCCGCCGCATCGCGGGCCGCGATGGTGAACGCGTACGATCCGATCGTCGATGGCGTGCCGGCGATGACTCCGGTGGCCGCGTTCAGCGACAGGCCAGGGGGCAGCGCGCCGCCGCTGACCGCCCACGTGTAGGCGCCGCTGCCGCCGGTCGCCGTCAGCGCGGTCGAATAGGCAAGCGTCAGGCGCCCATCCGCCACGCTCGACTGGGCGATCGCGACGGGCACCACGGCCGGCGGAGCGGGCGGGTCGATCGCCGTCGTCGCCGTCGGCGTCGTCCAGCCGGTCGGCTTCAGCGCGAGGAGGAACGCGTCCTGACGATATGAGCCGCCCAGGTCACCCTTGGGATCGGTGCCGAGCGTCTTCTCCCAGTTGGACGTGAAGAGCACCCACTTGCCGTCGGGCGACACGTTGGGTCGCGGCGTATACCAGAAGGAGAGCCGCGTCGGATCGGTGTCGTTGTTCACGTCGCTGCGGTGGTGCGCGAAGCGCCACACCGTCGCGTTCGCATCGGGCGCGTCCGTCTGCACGGCGACGATCTCGTCGTCCCACGCGCGCCACGCCGCGAGGTTGGCGCCGTAGCGGTACAGACCGCTGATGTAGGGCAGGAGCCGATCCGGCTGCGCGTTGTTCCAGGACGGGTGGTCGGCGAGATAGACCTCTTTCGGCGTCAGCACCGACGTGAGGAGATCGCGCGTCATCAGCGGCGTCGCCAGCGATCGGAACTGCCACTGCGCGGCGTCCCACGTGGTCGTCGTGCAGCAGTCCTGGTTGACGAGCGTGCCGAATCCGTAGGTGTCGTGCCCGTTCGAGCGCGCCGAGATGCTGGGCAGCTCGGTAATCGCGTTGGTCACGAGATCCCACACGTACACGGGCGCGGCGTTGCGCGGCGCGGCGCGATCCGCGCCGGTCGGATACACCATCACGTAGCGTCCGCTCCGATCGATGCCCGCATGGTGCAGCAGAAAGTTGAGCGGCACCGTCGTCGGCGACCCGTTGATCGTCGACGCCGACGAGTCGAGCAGCCAGCGGTTCTGCGGGTTGTTGCGATCGAACACGAGGATGTAATGGTGGCGGTCCTGCGAGGCGCCGCCGAAGAACGTGAGGATGCGCTCCACCGGACCCGAGGTCGAGCTGATGCCGGCGATATAGGTGCCGGCGAGGCCGGGAACGACCGCGTCGAGATCGAGGAGGCGCGAATACGCGCCGCTGGTGAAGTCGTACTGATCGATCGTGCGCAGGGTCGCGCCCGCCGTGTTCACGCTGCCGTAGATGATGTTGTCGTTGACATAGCTGAACTGCGGCTCGATGTAGGTGCGGATCACGAGCCCGCCGTCACCGTCCGCCGCCGGCTGGATGCGGCGCGCCGCGCCGGTCGCACCGTCGAAGGCAAACGGCACGACCGTGCCGTCGGTGCTGACCACATAGAAGTACGACCCGAGCGCGCTCCAGGCATTCTGATGCGAGTTGGACGGCGAGCGGAACGACCGATCGAGCGCGCCGGGACGGGTCGACCCATCGGTGATGCGCGTGATCGCGGTGCCGAACGTCGGATCCGCAATCGTCGATCCCGCCGGCCCGATCGCGGGCAGGGCGGGTTTCGGCCGCGCCAGGCGATCCGTGATCGCGTCGTAGGGCCCGACACTGGTCGTCGACGGCGCGGGGGGCGGCGGCGGCGGAGGAGGCGGGGGCGGCGGCGGCGCCACCGTGGTGTCGACCACCGATGCCTGTGTCAACGTTCCGCCCAGCGTGTACATCGTGACGTCCAGCGCCAGCGGCAGCGCCGCCGTCCGCGTGCTCGTGTAGACGACCTGATCGTTCTTGAGATACGTCACCACCCCGCCGGCGACGGCGATCCGGAACCGATCGCCCGCCGCGTAGGCGCCCTCGGTGATGTAGAGGCCCTGCTCGCGCACGTCCCAGGTGCCGCCCGGCCAGAAGCTGAACGCGAACGCCATGGCCGCTGGATCGGTCGACGCCGAGAAGTCAGCGCTCAGTCCCGCATAGAGCCGTTGTCCGCCGCCCGGCGTGAACTCGATGTAGCCATCGCTGGCGAGGTGGGTCCGGCTCACCGCGCCCGCATCGGCGCATCCGTCGCAGCCGCCACTCTTGGTCAGCGCGCCGTCAACCGCGGTTACCTTGACCGCTTGATCCCACGCGGTGAGCGTCTGCGCGTGCACGCGCGCGGGGGCGAGTCCGATCGCCATCGTGAACAAGGCACACAACGAGCGAAACCTCATGAATGGTCCTCCGGCTCACGAGAGAGCCTGTCCGTCTGTCAGGAAGAAGTCAGCGAGGATGCCGCCGCGAAGCGGTGTCGCAGCGGAGTGTCAGGGCAAGCGCAGTACCACTGGCCTGTTGCGGCCGCGGTACTCGAAATTGGCGCAATTTGTCGCGAACCGCGACAGCGGCGGACTTCGAGGCCTTACGAAACTGCGATAGCGATCACGGGTTCGGCACCAGCTCTGCTATGCCGATTACGGTCTCGAGTCGAACCGCCGCAGTTCCGGCCGGCGGTCGTGGCGCGGTTTCTCCAGATGCTCGCGTCGCCGCGTCTGAAAGAAACCACGGAAGAAGCGCAGGCGCACCTCATGGCCGAAGGCGCGGCTGGCGTTCCCCGCGATCGTCGCGACGGCCCAGCCCACGGCGTCCCCGAGCGCCTGCCGATAGAGATGCATGGGCACGCCGCACAGCGTGCCCCGCCGCGTGCGCTCCAGATGTTCCGACCGCAGGAGTGCGTGGAAGTGCCCGTGCCCCGTATGCCAGCGACGATGATAGGCGCGCTGCAGTCGCGCCGGCTGCACCTCGGCGTGCACGACGATGCCCGGCTCGTAGATGCCGGTGCGGCCCGCGCGTAAGAGCCGCAGCTGGAACTCGTGATCCTCGAGCGACCCGATGCCGTCCTTCACGCGCTGGACGTCTGTCGCAAACCGTCCGACGGTCTCGAACACCGACCGGCGGAACGCCACATTTGCGCCGACGAGACAAATGGGACGGTCGGGCGACACGCCGAACGGGAGGTCGCCGTGATCGACCAGCGCGAGCGGCGCCCAATGCTCGCGCGTCAGCCATGGCGGCGGCGCGCACGGCCAGAGGGGAAGCACACGGCCCCCGATGGCATCGGCCTCCGGGTGCTCGGCAAACGCGCGCAGGATGCGCGCGACCCATTCGGGCTCGACGCGCACGTCGTCGTCCGTGAAGGCGATGAACGGAGCACGCGCAGCCGCGATGCCCGTGTTCCTGGCGTATGACAAGCCCTGGCGCGGTTCGAAGAGATAGCGCACGCGCGGATCGGTCCCCGCGACCCGTGCGATCGTGTCACGCGTGCCGTCCGTTGAATTGTTGTCCACGACGATCAATTCGAACGGGGGCGTGATGTCCGCTGTCTGGGCGACTACGCTGCGCACGGCGTCCGCTACCGACGCGCCGCGGTTGTAAGTACTCATCACCACCGAGAGTTGTGGCGTCAAAGCGCGCGTCGAGGACGTCTCCGCCGCTGTCGGACCGTGAGCACGAGGAGGAGCGGACATGATCGGACGCGCCCGGAACAGCAGAGGCCGTGCCAACTCTCAAAGCACGGCGATCATGCACCGCGGTCGTCCTCTGCCCGTGGACAGTGTCAAATCAATCGAGCGCACCTCGTCTTGATGCGACACACGCGAGGGTGCCCCTCACTGGCCTCCGCTGCCCGTCACCACCTTCAAATCCACGGTCCGGGTTTCGTCCTCGTTGACGACCAGCGTCGTCGCTTCCTTCGAGAGCTCTTCGTAGAACACCGGATAGTCGGTCCCGGGGAACGTGGTCAATCGCTCGCGCGGCGCGGCGAGGATGAAGTAGCGGCCGGGGTGCAGCGGCGTCAACCGATAGCGTCCCTGCGAATCCGGGCCGCCGCGGCGCACGCGCGTCGAGTTGCTGCGCCACGCCGACTTGTCGTCGGGAAAGATGATGATGCCGGCGTCGGTCGTCGGCGTGCCCTTGGCGTCAGTGACGGTGCCTTCGATCGTCGCGGGACGCGACGATACGAGCAGCGTAATCCGATCGCCCGTCTTGAACTCGCGCGGCACGTCCGAGATGTCGCTCCCGTTCAGCAACACCGCCTTGATGTAGTGCGTCGGTGGCAGGCCGCCGCCGCCGCGAATCAGCAGCTCGCCGCTCAGGCCCTGGAGCTTGAAGGTCATGTCCGCCTCCACGGTCGCGTTGGGCGGCGGACCGAACATCATCGACGTTTCAGGATCGCCCGGCACCGCCGAGACGCGCACGCCTTTGAGCGGCCGGTCGGGCGGGCCCTGCTCGAATTCGACCTGGCCGCTGAGGGTGACGCCCGGCGCGGTCACGATGGTGAGGTTCTCGACGTCGGCTCCGGCGAGCGTGACCGGCACGCTGGCCATTTCCCCCGGATCGCCTTCAGGGCCGTTCGGACCGAAGTTCTGCTGCCGCTGGCGAATGACGATGCGGTACGTCCCGGGCTGGAGGTTCTGCATCTGGAACCGGCCCTGTTCGTCGGTCGAGAACCCGGTGTTGAACATCGCAGTGCCGCCGGTGCGCCGTCCGACCATGCCGTTGACGCGCGGCAGGGGGCGGCCCTGCGAGTCCATGACCAGCCCTGACATGCGATAGAGGCGGCCCCGGCTCATGCGGATCTCGACACCGGGCGTCTCGCTCCCGGAGCGCACCCGCACGCGCTGCGCCGCCCCTTCGTCGGCGGTGGCGGGGAAGTAGGTCGTCAGGAAGCCGCTGCGATCCTCGTCGCCGTCGGGCTGCGCCATGTTGGGCGGCATGAACGTGTTCATCCGCGCTTCCGCGACGATCGCGTATTCACCAGGCTGCAGCCCGAACAGCCGGAACTGCCCGAGATCGTCCGTCTGATTGAAGCCGCCGCCCGTGCGCTGCCCGCGATTAGTGCCCGACGGGTAGAGCAGGCTGTAGACCTGCACGCGCGCCATCGGCTCGCCACCATCGTCGGTGACGCGGCCGACGATGACGCCGCCGCGGGGCAGCGCGATCGTCGCCTTGTCGAACGTCTGGCCGTCGGCAAGGTCGATCGGCGTGCCCGGGTCCATCATCGGCCGCCGGGCGCCGAAGGACAGCGGAAGATACTGCGCCGCGAACTGGCCGGTCGCGGCGTTCACCCGATAACTGCCGGCCGGCAACGCCTTGAACTCGAAGGCGCCTTGATCGTCGGTGCGCGTCGATCGAGGACGCATCGGCATCGACGGCGTTCCACGCTGATCGCCAGGGCGGCCGCGCGTCGACATGACCGTGCCGCCGGTCATTTCGACCGTGCCGGCCACGACCGCGCCAGACGCCGCGCTCGGGCTGGTCGGCATCATCTCCGACAGCATCACGTTCGCCTGCCGGATCGGGAGGCCGGTATCCGCCGCGACGACGCGCCCACGGATGACAGCGGTGCCGGTGCGCTCGCGATCGCGGACCGTGTCGCGCGGGGGCTGTACGGACGGAGGCGGAAGAGGCGGGGGAGGCGGCTGCTGATCAGGCGCCAGCGCGATCACGGCAAGAAGGATGAGTGTAACCACCGGCACGCACCTCCGCGCACATTGGACACCGCGCGAGGCGATTTGGTTTGTTCATGAGCCATGACCCGTGAGCCTTGAGCCTTGAGCCCTGAGCCATGAGCCATGAGCCCTGAGCGCTGAGCCCTGAGCCATTTATCATTTCTCGTCGAGCTTCCGTCCCGCGTTCAAATTGTCGAAGTTCAACAGCGTGTTGAACACGAGAAAATAGCTGCCCTGGGTTTCGCCGCGCCAGATCGGGTTGTTCGAGAACATGACGACATGTCCTTTCGCAACCGGCACATCGACGACCATCGGGCGCTCGGCGAGATCGGCGCCGCCGTCGAGCAGCCCCGACACGAGCAGATCGCGCGCGTCCGCGTACCGCATCACGACGCGCGGCCGGAACGGCGGCGGGATGATGTTCGTGGCATTGCGCCGCTGTTCCTCCTGGATTGGCGCGTACTGCCAGGCCTCGGCGCGCGGCTCCGGGGCGAGCGGCTCCGCCGGAGCGAAGCCCTGCACCTGATCGGGATCATCCGGCGTCCCGCGGCCGGTCGCGCGGCGGGGCGTCGCTTCGCCGCCGCCGCGCCCGCCGCTGAATCCGCCGACGCGCGCGCTGACGCTGAAGATCGGCGGATTGTCCGCGTAGATCGACAAGGTGTCGCCGTAGCCATAGGCAATCGGGCTCGCGTCGTCCACCATCTTCGATCGCAGCACCGAGCCGACGACCTTCAGCCGCTGAGCATTCGAGGTCGATACGCCCGGCGTCAGGCCGAACTGCTGCGCGAATGCCGCGGTGTCGTCGACCGTCACCAGCACGCCGCCCTCGCGAACGAACGTCTGCAGGTTCATCAGGCCGGTCCACCCCATGCCGGGGCGGATGTCGTCGGTCGCGTCGATCGTGCCGAGGTTCGGCGTCAGCTCGGTCGTCTTCCACGGGATGGGGCGGCCGTACATCGGCGTGCCCATCACCAGTTGCAGCGCCGACGCACGTCCGACGGGCGGGAAGAGGATGACGTCGTACTTCGACGCGAGGTCCGCGTCGTTGGTCAGCGCCTGCGTGCTGATGTACGTGAAGGGCACGCCGCGGACGTCGAGCGTCTGGCGCCACCATCCTTCGTCCTGGGTGTTGATCCAGGTGTGGACGAGCGCGACGCGCGCGGCGCGGGCGGGGTGCGTTTTCACCGACGGCGCCGCCGGCAGAGCCGTCGCGGTGAGACCGAGGTCGGACGCCACCGTGCCGAGGTCGTCCGCGTTCACGCCGCGGACGATGAACGAACCGCGGTTGAATTTCCGGCCGCCTGCTTCGAAGGGCTCCTCGGCGATGTCGATCGTCGCTGCCTGCAAGCGGTACCGCAGCGTCATCAACGCCGGATCGGTGTTGTGAGTGATCGCGAACACGGCGCCGGTGCCGCTCACACCGCCGGCGGCCTTCACCGTCCCCTTCAGGGTCTCGACCGGCACGTCCAGCACCTTCACATCGGTGACGCGCGTCGCCTTCACGTTGAACAGCTCCGGAAACGTCCATCCGGTGTCGTCGTAGGGCTGGCGCTGCGGATCGTCGGGCGCCCAGTACTGATAATCGAGCAGCGCGTCGGCCACGCGGCTGAACGGCTGGTCCATGCGAACGATGTACGAGCCGGCTGGAAAGATGCGGGTCTCGGGCGGGGGCGGCGCACGGCGATCGCCGCGGCGCTGCGCGTCCGGCCCGTCCTCCGCGTCGTTCTCGCCAGCGGGAGTGTCGCGTCCGCCGGCAGCGGCGTCGCTGGCGCTGGCTGGACGCGGCTGCCGCGTCCCGGGCACCGTCACCGTGAACGGCTGCCTGGCGCGCGAAACCTCGACCTTCTGCATCTGGAGAATGCGCAGCAGGTCCGCTTGCGGTCCCGGGCGCGGCTCGTCGGCGCTGAAGACGTACGCCGCCGGACCCTCGGTCGCTGGCTTGAGGATCGAGCGCTTGCCCTTCAGGTAGAAGTTCTTGAGGAAGTACTGCGCGTTGTCTGCAAACTGGTTGAGCGAGACGAGCAGGCCGGTCTGCTGGTAATTGTTGTTGTTGCGCTGCGACCACTTCGTCCGGGGCAGCGGCGGGTTCTGCCGGTACCACGTGCGCGCCGTCTGGGACGGCGTCAGGGTGCGGTCCACCGTATCGGCGCCGCCGTTGCCGAACGTTTCATAGAGGCGGCTGATGCCGTTGTGCATCGCCGCGATGAACATCAGGTAGCCCGGCGACCACGTGTCGAACGTGCCGTGCGTGAACACACCCGGCATGCCGAACTTCGTCATCTCGTTGACGTTGTGCCAGCCGATCATCTGCCACTCGCTGGCGAGAATGGGATCGATCCAGGCGTTGTAGGGACCGTCGCCCACGGTGTTGTCGTAGAGATACGGCACCGACTCGTGCAGATCGTGGAGCACCTGCGCATGCCAGTCGACGTAGGTGTTCAGCACGTTGCGGGTCAGCGCGAGCGTGAGGGCCATCGCGTCGCGGTTGTTGTCGTGCGCCACGTACTTGCCCCAGTAGAGCGTGCCCGGCCAGTTCCTGCCGGGATTCGCGAGATGCCAGCGGTAGACGTCGACGTGGCGATCGCGGCCGTCCACTTCCACGAGCGGCGTCACCAGCGTGATCACCCTGGCGCGGATCTTCTGGATGTACGGACTCTCGTCGACCGCGAGTCGATAGACCAGCTCCATCAGCGCCGTGGGCGAACCGGTCTCCGGGGAATGGATCGTGCCGGTGATGTAGTAGATCGGCGTCGTCGACGCGACGAGCCGATCCGCTTCGGCATCGTCCATCCTGATCGTGCGCGGGTCGGCCAGCTTCGCGAGGTTGGCGCGATTCGAGTCGAGCTTCGCGAGGTTGGCCTCGGACGAGACTGCCGCCGCGATCATCTCGCGTCCTTCCTCGGTCCGGCCGATCGAGAACACCTTCACGCGCGGCGAGGCCTTCTCGACCATCCGCAGGTACTGATACACCTCGTGCGAGTAGGGCAGGATGCCGGGGGCGCCGGCGACGTCCTTCAACACCGCCACCGGCGTCGGGACGGTTTTCGACGCGGGCAGGTAGTCCACGAGCGGCGACGTGAAGAACGGCGCGGTCGTGTACTCCTTCATCTTTCGCGTGTAGGGCCCGTCGATGGGCTGCCTGGCGTCGCGAACGTAAGGATTGCTCGAGGTCGCGGCCGGTGCGGGCTGCTGCCGCGCCTCGGCGAGCAGCGGCGGCGTCGCGCTCGTCGCAAGCAGGAGCGCGGCAAGCGCCAGCCGCGGTGGCGTGCGTCGTGTGATCAAGACCAGACCCTCGGATGATGAGTGGGGGCGCGGACGGCGTGCGAATTCCAGCCAATCTTACAACGAAGGACGCGCGCCTCTTCTTCGTGACGGCGTTCGTGCGCTCGGCCGCCGCCGGCCTGACCGGGGTCGCGGCGGCCATCGTGCTCGGCGAACGTGGCCTCACAGTGGCGCAGAGTGGATACGTGATCGGCGCGGGCCTCACCGGGACGGCGGTGGCGACCGCGATCGTGACCGCTGCCGCGGATCGGCTGGGCCGCCGCCGTACGCTCGCGGTGCTGGCGGTGCTGTCGGCGTGCGGCTACGCAGGGCTCGCGACGGTCGAGCGGTTCCCGTACCTTGCCGCGGTCGCATTCGTCGGCATGGTGAACGCGATGGGACGGGATCGTGGTGCGGCCGCGACGATCGATCAGGCGGCGCTCCCCGCGATCACGAGCGCCGAGCGGCGCACCTGGACGTTCGCGTGGTACAACGTCGTGCTCGACGCCGGCCAGACGATCGGCTCGGCGGCCGCGGCGCTGCCGCTGCTGCTCGGGACATTCGGGATCGCGCGCGCCTCCGGCCATGCCGTGACGTTCGCGGCGTGCGCCGCCGGGCTCGCGCTCTCCGCCGTCGCCTACGCCGGCGTCTCGGCGCGCGTCGAGGTCGTGCGGGGCGGCCTCACGGGTGGGCGCGTGGACGCCGCCACGCGTGCGATCGCGTCACGCCTCGTGCTGCTGTTCGGCCTCGACAGTCTCGGCAGCGGCTTCCTCAACTCGGCGCTGCTTGCGTTCTGGTTCTTCGAACGCTACCACCTCACCGAGGCGCATGTGGCGGCGCTGTTCGCGGCCGCGCGTCTCCTCAACGCGCTGTCGCACCTGCTCGCGGCGTGGCTGGCGCGCCGCATCGGCCTGGTGCACACGATGGTGCTGACGCACCTGCCGTCGAGCGTGTTCCTGATGCTGGTGCCGCTTGCGCCCGGCGCCGCCGGCGCGGCCGCGCTGTTTCTCGCACGCGAAGCGCTCGTCGAGATGGACGTGCCCACGCGTCAGTCGTACGTAATGGCGATCGTCGCGCCCGAGCAGCGCACGTTCGTGAGCGGCGTCACGAACGTGACCCGCCTGGCCGGCTGGGCGGTGGGACCGATTGTCGCCGGCGCCCTCATGCAGGGCATCGCCTCGTCGACGCCGCTCCTCGTCGGTGGCGGCCTGAAGATCGCGTATGACGTGTTGCTGTACGTGCAGTTCCGGCGGCTGCGACCGCCGGAAGAGACCGACACCCCTGAGCCGTGAGCCGTGAGCCCTTTCAGGCCCGCGCGGCGGCGTCCACGAGCTGCTGGCGTCGTTCGCGTGAGAGCGTGTTGATGCCGGCGTCCAGATCGTCGCGCGCCTGCACGAGCGCCTTCCGATCGGCCCGCGTCAGCATCGTCGGCGGCCATTCGTAGACGAGGAAGTGGCCGGACCATCCCGCCCCGGACCAGACCGGATCGACCCATCCGAAGCTGCTGTCGACGCCCACGCACGTCCAGTCACGGAGGCGCAGCGGACGTTTGACGTCGGGACGGGCGCCGCGTGCCGCCGCATCCAGCTCGATCACCGCCTGCTCGCACACGAACGCGCGCAGGGACTCGTCGAGCGAGGCGATGGCCGGCGATTCGAGCAGCCGCGTCCCGACCG
>JABFWM010000607.1 GCA_013362195.1 Acidobacteriota bacterium | reverse complement strand
CGCGGCCGGCTGCCGGCTCCTGATGTTCGGCCATCAGCGCCAGGAACGTCGCGAGACGGCCGGCGGCGTCGCGCCGGTTCATGAGCGCGGCGCGCCGCTGTGATTCGCGAAGTTCGTGCATCACCTTGACCAGGAACTGGTACTGCAGATCGCTGTCCTGCTTCAGGAGCGCGGTGAGCGCCGCGACCGGCAGCCGGCAGAGCGTCGACGGCGTGATGGCGCGAACCGTGTTGACATATCGGCCTCGGCGCGCCAATCCACACAGATCACCGGGAAACAGGAACGTGGAGACGACGCGTTTGCCGCTCGGCAGGTCGCGATAGCTTTTCAGCACGCCCGCAACGACCGCGAAGATCGCCTCCGCGGGCGCGCCGCCGGCATAGAGCAGCCCGCGCGCCTTCGGCCGCACCGCCGTGCCGATGCGGGTCAGCGCCTCGCGCTGGCGGTCGGTGAGCGCGAGCGCATCGGCGGACAGAAATGGCACCGCGCGGAACGAGGGCATCCCGTCCGGGGCAGCGTCGGCCGCGTGTTTCATGGCGGCACCTCCGGCCCGCGCGCACGGCGAGGACACCCGTGCGCGACGGGGTCATCCCACTTCGCGGAGCTTCGACTGTTCCTCGATGATCGTGTCGCGTGAGAGTGTTTCCGCCGGCGGGCCTCCCGATTGCCTCACCATCTCGATGAGCGCGAGCGTCATCGCGACCACCACGGGTCCGAGGACGAGCCCGAGGACGCCGAAGACCTGCAATCCACCCAGCACGGCGAAGAAGATCAGCAGCTCGTGCAGCCGTGCGCGGCGCCCCACCAGTTTGGGCGAGAGCACGTTGTCGATCGATCCGATGACGAGCACGCCCCAGGCGACGAGAATCCCCGCCTTCAGGTACGCGCCAATCAGCGCGAGGTAGAGCGCCGCCGGCAACCAGACGAGGAAGGCGCCCGCCATGGGAATCATCGACAGGAAAAACATGACGACGCCCCACAGGAGCGGCGACGGCAGGCCGAGCGCCCAGAAGATGAACGTGCCGAGCGTTCCCTGGATCGCGGAGATGGCGAGCACGCCGTAGACGGTCGCGCCAATCACGTCACGCGTGCGCGAGATGATGTCCTGCCACTGCACGCGCCGCAGCGGCACCATCTCGTAGGCGGCGTGGCGGATGTTCTCGCCGTCGCGAAAGAAGTAGAAGAGCGTGAACACGACGAGCAGCATCTGCCCGATCGCGCCCGCGACGCCGCCGACGACCACGAGGGTGCTCGCCGCCAGTGCCGTGCCCCACGTCTGCATCCGCTCGGCGACGAACTTCCGCGCGCTGTCGCGGTCGATGTCGACGTAGCGGCCGACGAAGTCGAGCGCGCGCGCCGCCGCGGGCGGCACGGTCCATTGATGATCGGCCCCCTGCACGGCGGCGGCAACGCCGCTGAGCTCGTGCACCACCGCGACCGTGACGGCGGTCACCGGCAGCAGGATCAGCAGGATGACCGCCACCGTCGACAGCGCGGCGGCCAGCGACGGTTTCGCGGTGCGCTCCAGAATCCGCCGGTGCATCGGATAGAACACCACCGCGAGCACCGCGGCCCACAGCAGCACGTTGAAGAACGGCTGAAACATGAGCCAGCACACGTACAGCGCCGCGGCCAGCACGACAATCAGGGCAGCAAATCCCACCATGGCGGCCTCGCCTTGCCAGATCCGTTCCCCGCCGTAGAATCAACGTCGATGCCCGGCACGTCCTCGACCGCCACCCTCGCGTCCGCCAGAATCGTGCGGCGGCGCGACTACACCAACGATCTCTTCGTCATCTGGCTGCAGCCGGATATCGAGTTTCCCTTCGTGGCCGGCCAGTACGTCACGATCGGCGCCGGCGGCATCGAGCGTCCGTATTCGATTGTGTCGGCCCCGTATGAGCCGTTGATCGAGCTCTTCATCGAGTACGTGCTGCCCGAACACGGCGGCAAGCTGACGCCGCTGCTGTACGCGCAGCACGTCGGCGACGTGGTGACGATGAGGCCGAAAGCCAAGGGCCGCTTCACGCGCCGGCCCGAGGTCAGCAATCACGTCATGGTGTCCACCGTGACCGGCATCGCCCCCTCCATGAGCATGATTCGTCAGTTCGTTCACGAACGGGAGAACGGCGCTCCGGCGCCCGAGCGAACGCGGTTCTTCGTGATGCAGGGCGCCAGCCACTGTGACGAGTTCGTGTACGACGAGGAACTGCGAGCGCTCGGGGCGCGTTATCCCGATCTGCTGGTCTACGTGCCCAGCGTGAGCCGGCCGGCGGACCAGCGGAACGCCGCGTGGACCGGACCGAGCGGCCGCATCAACACGCTCATCGACGATCATCTCCGCGACTGGCGGCTGCCGAAAGAGGAGACGCTCGTCTATCTCTGCGGGAACCCCGGCATGATCGACGACGCGGTCGCACGGCTGCGGCCGAACGGCTGGAACACGCTCGCCGAACAATACTGGCGGCCCTGAACGTTCCGAAAGCGCTCGCGATTTCCGCCCGCGCGCGTCAGCGATCGCCGCCGTTGACGCGTTCGCCACCGCACGTCGCGTCCACGACGAACCCGGCGGTCGTGACATTCAGACGGTCCCGACGCCCGCCGGCAGCCGCACCTCCAGGCTGGCGCCGCCCTCCGCGCCGGCCGAGGCGCGGATAGTGCCCCCGTGCGCTTCCACGATCGACCGCGCAATCGACAGTCCCATGCCCATTCCGCCGGGTTTGGTGGTGTAGAAGGGTTCGAAGATGAGTTCGTCCGTGCCGGCGCCGACGCCGGGTCCCGAATCCTGCACGGCCACGAGCAGCTGCGCGTCGGCCCGCCGGCACGTGACGAGAATCCGGCGCGCCCGATCCGGCGTGCCGTGCATCGCCTCCATCGCGTTCTGCAGCAGGTTGAGGATCACCTGCTGCAGCTGCACGCGATCTCCGTGGACGTGCAGCGGCTCGCGCTCGAAGTCCAGCTCGATCGTGACGTGGCGCGTGATCGCTTCGCTGCTGACCAGATCGACGACGTCGCGAATCGCGGCGGTCGCGTCGACGTTCGTCATCTCGAAGTCCCGCTTCTGCAGGAGGTCGCGAAGCCGCTGGATGACGTCGCTGGCGCGGCGCGCGTCCTTCACCACGTCGCCGAAGATGGCGCGCACCTCCGACATGTCCGGCACCGACGAGGCGAGCATGCGCGTGCCCGCGCCCGCCTTGGTGATGATCGCCGTCAGCGGCTGATCGAGCTGATGTGTCAGTGACGCCGTCATCTCGCCGACGGTCGAGACGCGCGACACGTGCGCGAGCTCCTGCCGGCTGCGCTGCGCTTCCAGCTCCGCGCGTCGCAGTTCGGTCACGTCGGCGCGGGTGATGACCGCGCCGCCTTCCCGCCGATGCAGCGGCACCGCCACGAGCGACCACCATTCGGGCGTCGTTCCCGCATCGGCGCGGTGCTCGATTACGTAGCGATCGCGCGAGCCGTCCAGCACGCCGCCCACTCCGGCAACGACTTCGCCGGCCAGCCGGTTCCCCGACTCGAATGCGGTCCAGCACGTTTCGAGGAAGTTCGCGCCGATCCCCGCCTCCAGCCATTCGAGCCCGTGGGTCCGGCGCGTCCAGCGCTCGTTGACGTGCAGCAGCCGGCCCGATCGATCGAGGACGGCCACCCCGCTGGCCAGCGACTGCAGGATGGCCGACTTCATGCCCTCGCTCGCGCTGAGCGCGTCCTCCGAGCGTTTTCGTCCGAGCGCGCTCGCGAGCACCTCACCGACGAGCCGCACGTTCGCGATCGTGTCGTCACTCCACTCGACGGCATGGACCGACCCGAACGCGAGCGCCCCGAGCACCTGCCCTTCACCAACGAGCGGGACCGCACCACCCGCGGCGAACGAGGGGCTGCGCGTCGAGGCGTCGTCACCGGAGGCATCGAGCGGCACGTCAGCGGACGCCAGGACGAGATCCCGGCGGAAGAGGCTGTCCCGCGCCCACCGCGCCTGCTCCGGTGGAATCGTGGCCGGGGCACTCACGACTTCCGGATCCGTCCAGCTGTAAATCGCATGCGGGATGGTGCCGCGGTCCGAGACGCCGAAAAGCGTCACGC
This sequence comes from Acidobacteriota bacterium, assembly GCA_013362195.1. Classification (GTDB taxonomy): domain Bacteria; phylum Acidobacteriota; class Vicinamibacteria; order Vicinamibacterales; family 2-12-FULL-66-21; genus QHWT01. The sequence continues at coordinate 9,374 of JABFWM010000607.1, read as the reverse complement.
CGTGAACACCAAGCACCTTCGCGATGTTCCCCAGCCACGGATCGAAGGCGCGGGCCATCTCCTCCCGTGGCGCCTGCATGAGCGCGCCGGAGAGCCGCGACAGGACGCGCTCGAACTGCAGACGCGTGCGCAGCGCCTGCTGGGTCTGGCGGCGCTCCTCGATCAGGGTCGACAGGCACAAGAGCGTCGCCGCGACGACGATCAACGAGAGCGTCACGGCCGCGACCGTTGTCGCTGCCGGAATGGACGCGAACGGCCCCACACCGTGCGTGACCGCCCATGCGCTGATGAGGCTCGTCGTGAGCAGCGTCAGGCCTGTTCCCGTCGGGCCGAAGCGAACCGCCGCCCACAACAGGAACGGCAGCTGCAAGGCGAGCGGTGTCCGCGTCGACACGGCACCGAGCGTCGGGGCGCCGCCGGCCGGCGTGCTGACCGCGAGCCAGCCGAGACCGCACAATCCGGCGGTCAGAACCGTCGCTTCCAACCACCGTCCGCGCAGGGGCCGCCCGCGGCCGTCCCATAGCGTCGTCACCGCGCCAACCAGGGCGGGCACCACCGTCAGCTCCGCCAGAGTGTTGCTGAACAGGCGCGTCCGAAACACCGTCCAGTAATCTTCGCCGCGGAACCAGGTCACGACCGCGGCGTCGCCGAACGACGAGAGCACGGTGCCGACGGCAACGGCGACGAGCAGCGCGGTCAATCGTCGCAGCGTGTCGAACCGCGTTGGCGTGTCGCTGAGCAGGCGCAACGCGCCGGCGACGAGGACGGCCTCGCTGCAGTTGGTCGCGAAGAACGTCAGGATCAGCGGGAACGGCCATTCGGTCTGCAGCTGCAGGAAGATGTGCGCCGGCAGCGCCGCGAGCAGGACGGCGGCCCATCGACGCGGCGGCGCGAGCATCAGCGCAGCGGCAAGGACGGCGTTCGGCGGCCACATCACCGACGTGGTGGCCGGCGGCAACCGCAGGTGCAGACCGACCAGCGTGGCCAGGTAATACCCGGCGCAGGTGCCAAGCGCGAGCGCGGGCAGCGTGACGCGATCCCTGGCGGTCACGTTCGGCTCCGGCGCAGCGAGAGATGGCGGACCATTGGATGTCGTGGCTCCCACCAGAGGACGGGGGTGAAGGGATCCATAGGAACGTGTGTCGCACCGCCGCCCGCGCCGGCTCGCACCGCGGCTGACTCGCAGCCCGCTTGGCGGGGGCGCGCCATGGCCGGGCTGTCGGGTGAGAGCGGGATCTTAGCATCGACGGACCGATGCGCGCCGTGCCGCGGTGACGAGGGAGCCCCACGCGCGCACGCCAGGCACGTCGTGCGGAGCAGACGCTACTCGATCAACTTGTTCTTCAGCACGTAGCGAATCAACTCCGCGGACGTGGTCAGGCCGAGCTTTTCGAGGACGCGGCTGCGGTAGGTGCTCACCGTCTTGTCGCTGAGGCCGAGCAACTCGGCAATCTGCATGACCGTGCGCCCGGAGCCAAGCAGCCGCATCACCTGAAACTCCCGCGGCGACAAGATGTCGTGCGGCACGGGGAGCGTGGAGCGCAGATCGGCGGCAAGACGCTCCGCCAGCGCCGGACTGGTGTAGGTGCGTCCCTGCACCACGGTGTGAAGCGCGTCCACGAGGACCGCGCGCGACGTATCCTTCGTCACGTAGCCCGACGCGCCGGCCTTCAACACCCGCCACGCATACTGCTGTTCGGCGTGCATCGTCAGCATGAGCACCGGCACCGTCGGACGGAGGGCCTTGATGTCGGCGAGCAGATCGACGCCGCTCTCGCCGCCGAGCGAAATGTCGAGCAGCACGGCGTCCCACACGTTCTCCGACAGCCGTTCGAGCGCTTCCCGGCCCGTCGCGACGCCCTCGACGTCTGCGCCGGGCACCTGTTCCTCCAGGATGCGCTGCACGCCCTCGCGAACGACCGGATGATCGTCAACGATGAGGATCCTCATGGTGTGTGGTGTCGCAGGAATACGCACGCACGATGGTGCCGCCGCTCTCGCCCCGCGAGATCTCAACCCCTCCCTTGACCAGATACGCGCATCCTGGACAATCCGATGCGGGCCGTGGCCACGCCGAGTCAGGACCGTCGCGACCATTGTCGCGTACCGCGGAGGCCGATCGTCAGACAGGGCGCATCAGGGCGCCTGACGGGATACAATCAGCGCCGTGCCCGTCGCCGAGCCGCTCAACGGACGCACACGACTCCGCCACCGGATGCCGTCATCTGTCGGTCTTGTTCGCTGCGAACCCGCCGTCTTCTTCTTCTTCGCGATTCCCGCTCCCGGGAATCGCGGACTCTCGTGCACGACGCGCTGTCGCCGGTCTGACCCTCAACGACAGCGAGCTTCGTCAACGAGCCGGTTGTAAATGCGACTCGATGGCTTCCGGCGAGTTGGCCTGCGCGGCCGCCTCGTGCTGCTGTTCTTCCTCGGCCTGGTTCCGATCTTCGCCTCGGAAACCATGGGCATCGTTCATCAACGGCGGGCGCTGCGCGCCCACGCGGAGAGCGAAGCCGGCCGTGCCGCGCACGTGCTGGCGGCGCAGCTCGAAGGCACGCTCGACGCGACCTACCAGCTGCTGCGGATGCTGGACAACGATCCGGCGATTCTGCGCGGCGGCGCCGATTGCGAAGCGGCGCTGCGTTACGCGCTCGACACGGAGACGTCCTACACCGGCATCGGCGTCGCCGATCGCGACGGACGGCTCGTCTGCAGCAGTCCGCGATCGCGCCGCTTCCTGGCGCTGGATCCGGCGCTGCTGGAACGGCTCCGTCGAACCGGCTTCGCCGTCGGCGAGACGGAAGTCGGTCCGCTGTCGGGAAAAGTGGTCGTGCTCGCGGCGCGTATCGTTCGGCGTTACGGCGACGTCCAGGGATTCGTCGTCGTCGGCCTCGATCTGGCGCAACTGAACACCCTCGCGGCCAAGATCCAGCTGCCAGCACACGCGAGCTTTCTGATCACCAACAGCGAAGGGACGCTGCTCGCGCGATATCCGAATCCGTCCGCCGGCGTGGGCGGGCCCGTTGTCAAGGCGCCAATCTATCCAGGCGTGCTGCGGCAGCCGCCGTCCGCTGGCGTGATCGAAGCCGACGGGCTCGACTCGGTTCGCCGCTTGTTCGGCTACGCGCCGCTCCGGGCCGGCGGCGCAACGTTCTTCGTCGCCGTTGGCATCGACATCGACAACTTCATGGCGGTCTCCAACATGACGATGGCGCGCAGCGCCGCCGCCCTCGCCGTGACGGCGCTGCTCGCCTTCGTGCTGGCGATGCTTGGCGGCGAGTACTTTCTCCGCCGCCCGGTCAATGGCATGCTCGCGACCACGCATCGGATCGCCCGCGGAGATTTCGCGGCGCGCGTCCGGCTGAAAGGGGCGCCGGGGGAGCTTGGCGCGCTCGCGCGCGGCATCGACGACATGGCCGCCGGCCTCCAGATCCGCGAGGAACGCGTCGCGGCCCTGTCGCGCCGCGTGCTCGACGTGCAGGAGTCGGAGCGCCGCGCCGTCGCGCGCGAGCTGCACGACGGCATCGGCCAGGCGCTCACCGCCGTCAAGCTGATGCTGCAGGGGTTTCAGCAGCACCTGCCCGCCCGACGTCCCAACGACTGGTCGGATCTTCTCGAGATCGTCGACGATGCGCTGCAGCAGGTGCGCGGGTTGTCCCTCGACCTGCGCCCGTCGATGCTCGATCATCTGGGCCTGTCGGTGACGCTGCGCTGGTATGTCAACCGCGAAGCGGCGCGTGCCGGTCTGGGCTCCGTCTGCGAAATCGAGCCCGAAGACCTGCGCCTCGACAGTGCGCTCGAAACCACGCTCTTCCGCATCACGCAGGAGGCGCTGACCAACGTCGTACGGCACGCCATGGCGACGATGGTCTGGGTGACGCTGCGTCAGACGGACGGCTCCCTCGAGCTGACGATTCGCGACGACGGCCACGGCTTCGACGTCCAGGCGGCGCGCGAACGGGCGTCGCGTGGCTTCAGCCTCGGCATTCTCGGGATGCAGGAGCGTGCGACGCTCGCCGGCGGACGCTTCGACATCCACGCCCTGCAGCAGGGCACCGAAGTGCAGGCCCTCTTCCGCGACGGCGATCACGAGGCGCGGCTATGACGGTTCGCATCCTTCTCGCGGACGATCACACCCTGGTGCGCGCCGGACTGCGCTCGCTGGTCAGCGCGCTGCCCGACGTGGCCGTCGTCGGCGAAGCGTCCCACGGGCGTGAGGCGGTGGAGATGGCGATGCGCCTCAAACCGGACATCGTCTTGATGGACATCAACATGCCCGAGTTGAACGGGCTGAACGCCGCGGAGCGGATCGCCCGATCGCTGCCGCGCACGCGCGTGATCATGCTGTCCATGCTCGGCAACGAGGCCTATATAGAGGAGGCGCTGCGCCTCGGCGCCTCCGGTTATCTGCTGAAGGACGCCGACGCCGTGGAACTGGCGCTCGCCATTCGTGCGGTGGCCGACGGGCAGACCTACCTGAGTCCCGCGGTGGCCAAGCACGCCGCGGTTCTCGCGAAACGCGGCCTGAGCCCGACCCCGCGGCTGACCGCGCGCCAGCGCGAAGTGCTGCAACTCATCGCCGAAGGACGGACGACGAAGGAAATCGCGCAGAAACTCGATCTCAGCGCGCGCACGGTCGAAACCCACCGGATGCAAATCATGGAGCGGTTGGACATCCGCGATGTCGCGGGACTGGTGCGCTACGCCATCCGCGAAGGCATCGTCCCGGTGGACCGGTAAGCGGCAGCCGCGGCGGGCATCCGTACCTCAACAGGGCGTGATCCCGGACGATCACGGATACTCAACAGGCGCCTCACACCGTATCGTTCAGTTTCGCGTCGGCGTCGGGGATCCGCTGCGTCCCGCAGCGGCACTGCGCGCCGCGGCTTGACCCGCGAGCCCGCGGTCCGGCGCGTGACACGCGCAACTGCAGACACTCCATCATGCCGTTCACACTCGCGTTCCTCCGGGACGATCTCCTCGTGCGGGCCGACCTGCACGGCACCTTCACCTTCGACCGCACCTGGAATGCCATTCAGGCCGTCAAATGCGAGGTCAAGGCGCACCCGGTGGACGGGGTGCTGATCGATCTGCGGGGCGTCGACTACACCCCGTCGCTCGACGAGGTCGCGCATGTCGCCAACGAGCTGGTGGGATTTCTGGGCCGCCGCCGCCTCGCGTTCGTGGCGCGGTCGGTCGTGCAGTTCGGCATGGCCAGCCTGATCGTGCTCCAGGCCGACGCGCTGGGCACCGACATCAGCGTGTTCCTCGACGAGACCGACGCCATGACCTGGCTGCGGTCTCCGATTTCGGGCACCCGCGTCCATGGCCGCTATCCGCGGCTGTGGCCGACGCCGAAAAAGCTGGACTGACGCTCAGGACTCGCGGGTCGAATCGCGGCGTCCTCCGGCGCTCGGGCACCGCGACCCACTCGCCGCATTCGGTGCCGCACTGGTGGCCGTCCTGACACGCCTCGGATTCCGCGAGCCATTGCGCTGAGGAAAAATCGGGAAGATCGCTGCGGAGCGACGCGGTCTGACCGAATCGCAGCGCGCCCGCGCGGTAGCTGAACCCGCCCTCGTCGTCCCGGTGCTCGTCCACCACCGCGAACACGCCATTTTTGTGAAGCCGGCCCCACGTCCGGTTCAGAACCGTGCTCATGCCGAGCGTTCCTCCTTGGTTCTCGTTCCGAGAGCTCGCACGCGCCTCGGTAACGCCCGCAGCACGACGCGGACGATGGTCGTCGCGCCGGCGCCCGACGCGGTCATCGCCCGGCATCTACGCGGAACGTTTTCGTACCGACCGGCTGCCCATCGACGAACACCTCGGCGCGGTACTCGCCGGGCGGGAACCCCGACAGGCTCTGCAGACTGAACTCGGTGGATGCGAGATCGCGGTAGGACACCTTTTTCTTCGGCTCGTCGACCACGCGTTCTCCGTACAGCCAGCGGACGCCAATCGTCGCGGAGCCGACGCCTGCGGTACTGACGGACAGATGCACCGTGTCGCGCGGCGCGAAGGTAGTGGTGGGATTGGCGATGCTGCTGTCCGCATTCACCGATCGTCCGAGCTCAATGCCGGTGACGCGCAGGTGGCCCGACCCGCATGCGGTTAACGCGAGCAGCAGGACGACCACGAGGCTGACCGAGGAGCGGCGCGTTGGTGGTGCCTGGACGGTCACGATGCTGATCATCATTGGACTGAGGCCCGCCGCGTCACGCCGCGGAGCGGATGCGCGAGGCGCGCGTAACGCCGCGGGTTGTTCCGATCGCCGCCGTTGACGCCGTTTCTGCCGCGACGCTCCGCAGCATATCGCCGTTGGCATCGCCGATACAGGTCATCAGCCGTCGGCCATCGTGAAGGCTGCCGCGATCGGACCGCCACGCCGAACGGAGCGAACGATTGGATCGATCGAGTGGGAAGAACCGGGTCTGGCGGCCGCTGGCGGCGTTTCGTCACCGCGTCAGCGAGTCGGGCGATTGTACGGCGGCACTGAAGGTGGGATTCCTGCGCGGCGGTCCGTGACGGACGCGGCACCCCCGCGACCGGAGTCGCGAGGGTGCCAACGCATGGTCGGTCTAACGAGTTACGGCTTGATCTCGACGATCGCGAAGTTCCACTGATCGGCGGTGGGCGCCGAGTCGCTGAGCGTCACGGTCGAACCCGCGGCACCCGCCGGCGCGCTGAGCGCCTGCGCCCACATCGTATCGCCGCTCGGCGAGAGGAACTCGTGCACCTTCGTCTGGCCGGCGCCCACCGTGCGGGCGATCGCCTGATCGAAGTCGTTGCCCACGCCGTAGATCAGCGATCCCGCCGCCGTGGTCACGAGGCTGACGGACGGGGCCCCGCTAATGGCCGAGCGAATCGCCGAGGCGCCGACGCCGCTCGCGTTCGAGAACGCGGCCACCGTCAGCGACTGATTGACGGGGCTGCCGAGCACGACCGTCACGGACTGCGTGCTCGTGATGGCCGCGTTTGTCAGGGCCGCCGCTGCCGTGGCGGTCCAGATTTCAGACACGCCGCGCGCGGTGGCGGCGCGCTGCACACGCGTCCACACCAGGCCGGCGCCCGACACGGTGAGGAACTGGTTGTTCGCCCCTTCGGAGGGCGTCGGGCCGTCGGAACCGACGAGCGCGACGAGCACGGCGGGGCCGGTCGTGTTGATGACGGCCGTGCGCGCACCGGCGCCATCCGAGAACGCCAGCGCGGAGCGCGTCGGTCCGCTGACCGTGATGGTGACGGTCCCGGTGGCGGTGCCGCCGCGGCCGTCGTTGATCGTATAGGTGAACGACGCGGTGCCGGTGAAGCCGGCCGCCGGCGTGAACTTCACCGTCCCATCCAGCTGGATGGCGGCGGTCCCGCCCACGAACGCCTGCACCGTCGCGAGCGTGATCGGATCACCGTCCGGATCCGTGTCCGCCACGGCGCCCGGCGTGGTGCCGCCCACCACGTCGATGATCACCGGAACGCCGACGCGCGTCGTCGCGGTGTCGGCATTCGCAATCGGCGCCCGGTTGGGCGGCGGCGGCGGGACGACCGTCACGGTGACGAGCGCGCTCGCGGTGCCGCCCCTCCCGTCGCTGATCGTGTAGAGGAACGTATCGGTGCCGGACGTGAACGCCGCGTTCGGCGTGTAGGTGATCGTCAGGCCGGCATTGACCACCGCCGTGCCCCGCGAGCCGTTGGCCGCCGAGATCACGGTGAGCGGATCGCCGTCTGGATCGGTGTCGTTGAGCAGCACGCCGACGATGACCGGCAGACCGGGCTGCGTGCTGACCGCGTCGGCGACCGCCACGGGCGGATTGTTCACCGGGGCGTTGCCGGCAGCGACCGTGACCGTCACCGTCGCGGTGGCCGTGCCGCCACGGAAATCGTCGATGGTGTACACGAACGCATCCGTGCCGCTGAATCCGGCATCCGGCGTGTAGGTGACGAAGGCGCCGTTCTTGTTGATGCTGGTGGTGCCGTGCAGCGCGGCGCCGACCGAGGTGAGCTGGATCGGATCGCCGTCCGGGTCGATGTCGTTGAGCAGCACGCGGATGGTCACCGGATTCGGCGCGGTCGTCGAGGCGAAGTCGTCGCCGGCAATCGGCGCCTGGTTGGGCGCGAGCGGGGCAACGACGCCGTTGGCAATCCGGCCCGAGACGGTGAACAGGTTGGTCTGATCGATCCGCGCGACCACGGCGCCGGCGGCGTCGAGCTCGTCGAGGCTGATGCTGCTGCCGCCCGGGCCGGGCGTAATCGCATGCAGCACGGTCGGGTTGCCGATGAATCCCGGAGGCGCGTCGGTGAGCGGCGCCCACGTCAGGAACGGCCAGACCCGCGCGTTCAGGACGGCACTGAAGTCGCTCGGCGACGCGAAGCTGCCGAAGTCATCGGTGAAGTTGATGGTGCCGTCCACTTCGGCGGCGAGATCGTCGTGTCCATACGGATGCGAAATGCGGTAGGTCACTCCCGGCTTGAGGCCGCTGATCCGGATCCGCACGCGAGCGAAGACGATCTGCTCACCGGGGATCAGCTCCGGCGTGTTGAACGCGCCTTCGAGCACGAGACGCACGAGCGAACGCCCCGGCAGGTTCGGGAAGGTCCCCTCGACGTCGTAGTAGAAGAATTCTTCACCGAAGTTCGTGGTGGCCGGATTGCCGGTCACGGCGGCCGGGCGCGTCAAATCCGGCACCGGCGTCAGGCAGAGCACCGGATCGTCGATGCAGGGCGCGAGGGAGCGGCCGTTCTGGTCCGTGTAGTACGCGGGATAGCCGATCCGCAGATCGATCGGGCCCACCGTCTTCTGCGGTGCGACCCCGTCGAGCGCGAAGCCACTGAGCGGAATCAACTGGGGACTGCCCGAGGCGTTGTTGGCGAAATTCAGTTGGGCGCTTCGCTTGCCGGCCGCCGACGGGTGGAAGGTCACCGACACCGTACAGGTGGCGCCGGCGCTCAGCGCGGCCGTGGGACACGTGGAGGCCCCCAGCGTATAGTCGGCCGCGTTCAACCCGGAGATCGTGATACCCGTGAAGGTGAGCGTGCCGCCGCCGCCATTCGAGAGAAGGATCGTCTTCGTGATGCTTGCGGCCAGCGCGACGTTGCCGAATGCCATCGAGTTCAACGCCGGCGCGTTTGGCGCCGATTGCAGCACGAGCAGCGGCGCACCAGCCTGCGCGCGCAGCAACGCGGACGTGCCGAGAATCGCGAACGCGCCAACCGCGACCGCTCCTCGCAGTCGGCGCACGGCGGGGAGCCCTCTCCCGTGGTACCTCGGTCGTGACCAGAACATGGTTGCCTCCTGAAACGTGCCGCCCGGAGTACCTGCCTCCGTCTTTCACAGCGGCGGGTGTGAGTCGACGAGGGTTTCGAGGTTGTCAGAACCGTGGTAG
>JABFWM010000543.1 GCA_013362195.1 Acidobacteriota bacterium | reverse complement strand
GTGAACGCGGACGACTCGATGCGCGGCCCCGACGACTGGACGCTGGCGCCGACGATGGTCGAGTCGCGCGCGGCGATCGGCACGAACGCGACGATTCTCGGCGGCGTGCGGATCGGGGAAGGGGCGCTGATCGGCGCCGGCGCCGTCGTCGTCAACGACGTGCCGCCCGGCGCGATCGTCGCGGGCGTGCCGGCGCGGGTGCTGCGGTATGCGGCGACGACGCGGATGCAGCCGGTTGCGGACGACCGGCTGTCGGAAGTGGGCTGACGGAGGACGGATGTCGGAGGACGGTCGTGGGAGGCCGCCGGCGCGACAGCATCCGGGTATACCGGATTCCTCGGCGCCGGCGGTCATCCAACCGTCCTCCGTCCTCCGTCCTCCAGCGAGCGAGACACACGTGAGGAGGCAATCGTGGTTGGTGTGGGCGTAATCGGGTACGGCTACTGGGGTCCCAACATCGCGCGCAACGTGCGCGAGCAGCGGGGCGGCGATCTGGTCGCGATCAGCGACCTGCGGCCGCAGCGCCTCGCCGACGCGACGCAGCGGTACCCCGGCGTGAAGACGACGACGCGCGTGCGCGAGGTGCTGACCAACCCGCGCGTCGATGCGGTGGTGATCGCGACGCCGGTGTCGACGCACTACGAGCTGGCGCTCGAGGCGCTGCGTGCCGGCAAGCACGTGCTCGTCGAGAAGCCGATGGCGATGAACAGCGCGCACGCGCGCCACCTGATGGAGGAGGCGGCCCGCCGCAATCTCGTCCTCGCCGTCGATCACACCTTCGTCTACACCGGCGCGGTGCGCAAGATCCGCGAGCTGATGGCCAGCGATGTCGGCGACATCTACTACTACGACTCGGTGCGCGTGAACCTCGGCCTCTTCCAGCACGACGTCAACGTGATCTGGGACCTCGCGGTCCACGACCTGTCGATCATGGACTACGTGCTGCCGATGAAGCCGGTCGCGGTGTCGGCGACCGGCATCGGCCACGTCGCCGGCCGCCCCGAGAACATCGCCTACCTGACCCTGTTCTTCGACGGTCCGCTCATCGCCCATGTGCACGTGAACTGGCTCGCGCCGGTGAAGGTGCGCCGCACGCTGATCGGCGGCAGCCGCAAGATGATCGTCTACGACGATCTCGAGCCGAGCGAAAAGGTCAAGGTCTACGACAAGGGCATCACGGTCAACGACAACGGCCACGACCAGGGAACGCCCAACTACCAGCTGCTCGTCGGCTACCGCGCCGGCGACATGTGGGCGCCGAACCTCGACATGACGGAAGCGCTGACCGTCGAGATCCGGCACTTCTTCGAATGCATCGAACAGGGGCGCCAGCCGATCGCCGACGGCGCCGCCGGTCTTCGTCTCGTCGAAATTCTCGAAGCCGCGACACAGTCCCTCCGCCAGCGCGGTCGCGCGATCGAGCTCCAGGCAGAAAGGCGTGTCGCATGATTCCCTATTGTGATCTCCGGGCGCAGTACCAGTCGATCAAGCCGGAAATCGACGACGCGGTGTTCCGCGTGCTCGAGTCCGCGGAGTTCGTCCTCGGCAGCGAGGTCGAGAAGTTCGAGCAGGACTTCGCGAAGTACGTCGGCGCCGCCCACGCGATCGCGATGAACTCGGGCACGAGCGCGCTGCATCTGGCGCTGCTCGCCGCCGGCGTCGGCCCGGGCACGGACGTCATCACCGTGCCGTTCACGTTCGTGGCGACGACCGCCGCCATCGTCTATACCGGCGCGACGCCGGTCTTCGTCGACGTCCGGCCCGACACGCTGACCATGGATCCGGCGCAGGTGGAAGCGGCGATCACGCCGCGCACCCGCGCCATCCTGCCGGTGCACATCTACGGACAGCCGGTCGATCTCGATCCGCTGCTCGCGATCGCGCGCCGCCACGGGCTCCGCCTGATCGAAGACGCCTGTCAGGCGCACGGCGCCGAATACAAGGGCCGCCGCGTCGGCGCGATTGGCGATTCGGGCTGCTTCAGTTTCTATCCCGGCAAGAACCTCGGGGCGTACGGCGAGGGCGGCATTGCCGTCACCAACGACGCGGCCCAGGCGCGCACGATGCGCATGTTGCGCGACTGGGGCCAGGAGCAGCGCTATCAGCACGTGCTCAAGGGCTTCAACTACCGGATGGAGGGACTGCAGGGCGCGATCCTGCGCGTGAAGCTGCGGCACCTCGAGCGGTGGACCGACCTGCGCCGCGCGCACGCCGCAGCCTACCGCGAGATCCTGCGCGGCAGCGGCCTGTCGCTGCCGATCGAGGAGGCCTACGCGCGGCACGTCTACCACGTGTTCGCGATCCGCGTCGCCGATCGCGAGGCGCTGCAGGGCCAGTTGAAGGCGAACGGGATCCAGAGCGGCATCCACTATCCGGTGCCGGTGCACCTGCAGAAGGCGTACGCCGATCTCGGCTACGTGCGCGGCCAGTTCCCCGAAAGCGAGCGGGCCGCCGACGAGGTGCTGTCGCTCCCGATGTATCCGGAAATGACGCGCACGCAGATCGAACAGGTCTGCGGCGTGCTGCAGGAAGCCTATGTCATCTGACGCACGCGCGGCGCGCATCGTCGCGGCGGTCCACGGACGGCAGCGTCCGACCAGCGCCGCGTGCGTCGAGCCTCTGGTGAGTTGGCTGCAGACAGAACTCGGCTCCGACGGGCTCATTGAGCTCTATGGGCGCTTCGCACACGGCACCGACCGCGTCAGCGCACTCATGCGGGAAGCCATCTGGCGTGCAGCGGCCCACCGGGCCGGCGACGGCTTGAGCATTGCTCCCGGCGCCGGTTTTCTTCACCTGAACACCTTCAGCTTCGGCAGCGGTGTTCGGATCTGCACCGGAGCGTTCCTCCAGGGACGCTTCGACGGCCGGTGCGACATCGGCGATCACACGTGGATCGGCCCGCAGGCGTATCTCGACGCCCGCGACCTGATCCTCGAGGAGTACGTGGGCTGGGGCCCGGGGGCGAGCATCCTGGGATCCGTGCACACGGGGCTGCCGATCGATGTGCCGATCATTCGCACCGACCTCGAGATCAAACCCGTCCGCGTCGAAGCGTGGGCGGACATCGGCACGCGTGCTGTGCTGCTCCCCGGCGTGACGGTCGGCCGCGGCGCCATCGTCGGCGCCGGGGCCGTCGTGACCAGAGACGTGGAGCCGTTCGCGATCGTGGCCGGGGTGCCGGCGCGGCTGGTGCGCTACCGGACGCCCGAGGACACGCGCGAACCGGAAGGCGTGGCCGCGGGCGCGGAATACGGGGGGCTTTCGTGAGTCTCATGGACAAGCGCGCGCTGATCACCGGCGGCGCCGGCCTGATCGGGTCGCACATCGCGGACCTGCTGCTCGAGACGAGCCCGGGGATCCACGTCGTCGTGCTCGATAATTTCGTCCGCGGCACGCGCGCCAATCTCGAACGCGCGGCGGCGAGCGGACGGCTGACCATCATCGACGGGGACATTCGCGATCCCCGGACGGTCGCGCGCGCCATGGACGGCGTCGACCTGGTGTTCCACCAGGCCGCCATCCGGATCACGCTGTGCGCCGACGACCCGCGGCAGGCGATGGACGTGCTCGCGACCGGCACGTTCAACGTGCTCGAGGCCGCGGTGCAGGCCAGGGTCCGCAAGGTCGTGGCGGCCTCGTCGGCGTCGGTCTACGGCCTCGCCGACGTGTTTCCGACCACCGAAGCGCACCACCCCTACCACAACCGCACGCTCTACGGCGCGGCGAAGGCGTTCAACGAGGGGATGCTGCGCAGCTTCCACGACATGTACGGGCTCGACTACGTCGCGCTCCGCTACTTCAACGTGTACGGCCCACGCATGGACATGACCGGCGCGTACACCGAAGTGCTGATTCGCTGGATGAACGCGATCGCGGCAGGGCAGCCGCCGATGATCTTCGGCGATGGTCTCCAGACGATGGACTTCGTGCACGTGGAGGACATCGCGCGCGCGAACGTCCTGGCCGCGGCCGCGAGCGCGACCGACGCCGCGTTCAACGTCGCGAGCGGCATCGAGACGAGCCTGAACATGCTGCTGTCGATGCTGCTGCACGACATGGGATCCAGCCTGCAGCCGGAATTCGCGCCGGCGCGCAAGGTGAACCCGGTGCCGCGCCGCCTCGCGAGCACCGCTGCGGCGCGCGAACAGCTCGGATTCGAGGCGCAGATCACCCTTGAAGAAGGACTCAAGTCGCTCGTGGCGTGGTGGCAGGCGAGGCGCGGCCAGGAGGTCGAAGTATGAGCCTCGTCCGGCAGTCGATTCCTGTCGCCCGGCCCGTGCTCGATCGCGCCGAGGCCGACGCCGCGGGGCGCGCCATCCTCTCGGGGTGGGTGACGCAGGGACCGGAAGTCCACAGCTTCGAGCGTGAGTTCGCGGCGGCCGTTGGCGCCCCGCACGCGTGTGCGGTGTCGAACTGCACGACCGCGCTGCACCTGGCGCTCCGCGCGGCGGGCGTCGGCCCCGGCGACGAGGTCGTCACCGTCAGCCACTCCTTCATCGCCAGCGCGAACGCGGTGCGCTACTGCGGCGCGACGCCGGTCTTCGTCGACATCGATCCCGCGACGTTCAACATGGACGCGTCGCGCGTCGATGCGGCGGTCCGCCCGCGCACGCGCGCGATTCTTGCCGTCCACCAGCTCGGCATGCCGTGTGACATGGCGAAGCTGGTCGAGATCGCGCGCCGCCGCTATCTGCCGCTGATCGAGGACGCGGCCTGCGCCGCGGGCAGCGAAATCCTCTGGAACGGACGCTGGGAACCGATCGGCAAGCCGCACGGCGACGCCGCGTGCTTCTCGTTCCATCCGCGCAAGGTGATCACCACCGGCGACGGCGGGATGATCACGACCCGGCACGAGGACTGGGACACGCAGTTCCGGCTGTGGCGCCAGCACGGCATGAGCATTCCCGATACCGTGCGTCATCACGCCTCGTCGGTCACGTTCGAGGAATATCCGACGCTTGGCTACAACTACCGGATGACCGACATCCAGGCCGCGGTCGGGCGCGAACAACTGAAGCGGCTTGCCGGGATCGTCGCGCGCCGGCGCGAGCTCGCGAACCGCTACCGCGAGCGGCTTGCGGGGCGGCTGCCGCAGGTGGTCCTGCCGCACGAACCCGAGTGGGCGCGATCGAACTGGCAGAGCTTCTGCGTCCGGCTGCCGCGCCCCGTCGATCAGCGCGCCGTCATGCAGGCGATGCTCGAACGCGGCATTTCGACGCGCCGCGGCGTGATGTGCGCGCACCAGGAAGCCGCGTACGCGAGCGAGCCGTGGCACTGCGGCGATCGCGGGCCGGTCTCGTGCGTGTGCGGCCCGCGCCGGTGCCGCGCGCTGGCGCATTCGGAGCAGGCCACACGCGAAGGCCTGATCCTGCCGCTCTTCACGCAGATGACGGACGTCGATCAGGACGAAGTGGTGGACGCGTTGGCGGCAGCGCTGTCGTTGTGTGCGGTCTGAAGGCGAGGGTGCGTCTGAAGGAAGGAGGGCCCATGGTCGCAGCGGGGGAGTTACGGGAGATCGTGCTGGCGGCAATGAGTTCCGCGAATCTGACACGGACGGCTGATTCCCAGATGACGGTGGCGGACAACGCGCCGATCTTCGGACCGGGCAGCCCGCTCGATTCGCTGGGCCTCGTCAGCCTGTTGATGGATATCGAAGACGGCCTCGCGCAGATGGGCATTCAGCTGACGCTGAGCGACGCGCGCGCCATGTCGCGGAAGCGCAGTCCGTTCCGCGACGTGCCGGAGCTGGTCGCGTTCATGACGGAGCTGCTGGCCGAACCGGTATGACGGGCCGCACGGTCCTGATCTCGGGATCGAGCAGCGGCATCGGTCTGCACCTCGCGACGCACTATCTCGGCCTGGGCTGGACGGTGCTCGGCTGCGCGCGGCACGACGCGCCGGTCGCGCATGACCGCTACGCGCACTTCCACGTCGACGTCACCGACGCCGACGCGGTGAACGACATGTTCGGCGCGATCCGGACGAGGGCCGGCGGGCTCGACGCGATCGTCAACAACGCCGGCATCGCGTCGATGAATGCGATCGCGCTGACGCCGCCGGCGACGGCGCGGCAGGTGCTCGAGACGAACGTCATGGGGACGTTCCTGCTCACGCACGGCGGACTGCGCCTGCTCCGCCGCTCGACGCACGGCCGCATCGTCAACGTGACGACCATCGCGGTGCCGGCGCGGCTCGCCGGCGAGGCGATGTACGCGGCCTCGAAGGCGGCGGTCGAGACGTTCACGCGCATTGCGGCGCGCGAGCTCGGACCATTCGGGATTACGTGCAATACGGTCGGACCGTCGCCGATCCGCACGCGGCTGACCGCGGCCGTGCCGCCGGCGGCCCTGCAGACGCTGGTCGATCAGCAGGCGGTGCAGCGGTGGGCGGAGCCGGAAGACGTCGCGAACGTCGTCGACTTCTTCCTGAGCGAGCGAAGCAGCCTGGTGACGGGTCAGGTGGTCTACCTGGGGGGATACGGATGATCGACTTCCTGTTCGACGGCATGCCGGCGCGCGGCGCGGCGCTCGCGATCGCGGAGCCTGAGGGCATCTGCGACTACGCGGAGCTGCACGAGCGCGTTCTTGCCTGGACCGAACGGATGGCGTTCGAAGGGATCGAGCGCGGCGCGGTGGTCAGCGTCGAAGGAGACTACGGGATCGAAACGGTATCGGTGTTCCTGGCGCTGCTCGGCCGGGGCGCCGTGATCGTCCCGCTGTCGCGTGATTCGGCGCCGCAGCGCGACGCGTTTCTCGAGCTGGGCGAAGTCGAGTGGCGCATTGTCGCGGGCGCCATGACGTTCGTGACGCCGACGGGCCGCAGCGCCGCGCACGCGCACTATCAGGCGCTTCGCACGCGCAAGCACCCGGGCCTCGTCCTCTTCTCGTCGGGGTCGACGGGGCAGCCGAAAGCGGCGGTCCACGACCTGGCGCTGCTGCTGAAGAAGTTTCAGACGCCGCGCCACGCGTATCGCACGCTGGTGTTCCTGCAGCTCGATCACATTGGCGGCGTCAATACCCTCTTGTACACCCTCGCGAATGGCGGCGCGGTCGTCGTTGCGTGCGATCGGTCACCCCGGGCGGTGTGCGCGGCCATCGCGCGGTATCGCGTCGAGCTGCTGCCGACGTCGCCGACATTCCTCAACCTCCTCATCGTCTCGGAAGAGACGCGGCGCCACGATCTGTCGTCGCTGAAGCTGATCACCTACGGCACGGAGCCGATGCCGCCGTACACGCTGGAACGCGCCAACGACTGCTTCCCGGGCGCACGCTTCCTGCAGACCTACGGGATGACGGAGCTGGGCATCCTGCGGTCGAAGTCGCGCGACGATCGGTCGCTCTGGGTGCGGGTCGGCGGCGAAGGCTTCGAGACCCGGGTCGTGGACGGCCGCCTGTGGATCCGCGCCGAGTCCGCGATGCTCGGATATCTGAACGCGCCGAGCCCGTTCGACGCCGACGGGTTCTTCGACACCGGCGATCTCGTCGAAGTCGACGGCGAGTGGATGCGCTTTCTCGGCCGCAACAGCGAGATCATCAACGTCGGCGGCAACAAGGTCTATCCGGTCGAAGTCGAGGCCGTACTCCTGGCGATGGACAACGTCGAGGACGCGGTCGTCCACGGCGAGCCGAACGCGATCAGCGGCCAGGCCGTGGTGGCGCACCTGAAGCTGCGGCAGGAAGAAGCGCTGCCGAGCGTCAAGGTGCGGCTTCGCCGCTTCTGTCTCGAACGCCTGGCGCCCTACAAGGTGCCGACGCGCATCATCGTGTCGGCCGAGCCCCTGCACACCAGCCGCTACAAGCGCAGCCGGCGCGCCGGCGTCGCCTGTTCGGGAGCGGCATGAGCGCGATGGCGTCGCTCCGCCGTGCCCTCAAGGTGACGGTCGACGCGATCGCGATCGCGTTGATGTCGCCGCTGAGTGCGTGCTGCGCGCTCGAGCGCCGGCTGGCCCCGGCCAGCGAGCGCGTATTCGCCACCTGCGCGCAGACCGTCGCGCTGCTGCCCGGCCTTCCGGGAATGATTCTGCGCCGCGGCTTCTACCGCGTCGCGCTCGAGTCGTGCGCGCGCGACTGCTTCATCGGCTTTGGCGCCGTCTTCACGCACCGCGCCGTGATTGTCGAGCCGCATGTCTACATCGGCCCCTATGCCCTGATCGCCTCGTCACGGCTGCGCGAGGGCTGCCTGATCGGCAGCCGCGTCAGCGTTCTGAGCGGCGGTGCGCTGCACGCCCTCGGTCCCGACGGCCGCTGGCTGCCGTCGGACATGAGCCGGATGGTGCAGATCGAGATTGGCGCGGGGGCGTGGCTTGGCGAAGGCGCCATCATCATCGCCAACGTGGGGCCTGGCGCGATGGCGGCCGCCGGCAGCGTCGTGCCGAGTCCGGTGCCGCCGCGCGTCCTCGTCGGCGGGAATCCCGCACGGATGATCCGGCGGCTGGAGGTCGCGGGGACCCCGCAAAGTGAGGAGCGCGATGCGCCGCTCGCAGCCGTTCGTTGACTGGATGAAGGCGATCGGGCTGATCCTGATCGTCTTCGGGCACGTCGCGCACGCGTCGACGGTGTGGATCGCGCCGCCGATCTACATCAAGCAGTTCGGCGTCGCCTTTTTCGTGTTCGCCACCGGCTTCACGCTCGCGCGCGAGGTCCGTCCGGCGTGGCAGGTCGTCTACCAGCGGCTGTTCGAAGTGTGCCTGTTCGGCATCCTCTGCGCGCTGGCCATCAGCGCGCTCGGCGCCGCGACCGGGACCGGGCTGCAGCGAAGCAATTACCTGCCCTTCGTTCTCGGCGTCAACATCACGATCGATGCCTTCCCCGCGAATCCGACGACGTGGTACATCGGCACCTACATCCATCTCCTCCTGCTCTGGGCGCTGCTCCTGCGACGGATCGCCATCACGCCGCGGCTGGTCGCGGGTGTGTTCGTGGCGGAAATCGCCGTGCGCGCCGTGCTGTTGAGTACCGCGGGGCCGTTCGTGGCCTACATGGCGCTGTCGAACTGGGCGAGCGTGCTGCTCCTCGGCATGCTGTACGGCACCCGCCACGTCGGCCAGCCCTGGCCGCGCCTGCGATTCACGGCCGCGCTCACGGTGTTCGTCGCGGTCTGGGCGCTCGCGATGCGCGTGGCGTCGCCGGTGCCGACGTTTCCGCTGATGTCGTTCGACATGACGGCGGCGTCGAGCGCGATGCTCGTGTCGATCGGCGTGTCGACGCTCTACCTGACGGTGACGTGGCTGTCGTATGCCGCGCTGAACGGCATGGCCGCCAGCCGAGTCGTGCAGCTCGTCGCGCGCAACTCGGTGATCGTCTTCATCGTGCACATGCCGCTCTACTACGCGACCGCGCCGTGGGTGAACGCGATCACCACGGCGTACTGGGGCCGCGTCGCGGTGCGGCTGCTCATCTGTCTCGTCGGGCTCACGTTCGTGTCGGAGGGTGTCCATCGGCTCGTCGCCGTGCCCCGGCTCCGCGATCGGCTCGCCGCGATCGTCATCCAACTGGCGGCCCGGCGCGCTGCGCCGCGCCGCCGCATGCGAGAGGCGTGAACAGCCATGGGCGCCCCGATCAGCTCCGTCGACGCGATCGTTCCCTGTCATAACTACGGCCACCTGCTCGCCGACGCCGTGCAAAGCGTGCTCTCGCAGGACGACGTCGCCGTGCGCGTGCTGATCCTCGACGATGCGTCGACCGACGGCACGCCCGAGGTCGCCGCGCAGCTCGCGCGAACGGACCCGCGCGTCGAATCGCGCCGTCATTCCGTGAACCGCGGCCACATCCGCACCTACAACGAAGGCCTCGAGTGGGTGCAGGCAGATTACGTGCTGCTGCTCTCGGCCGACGACGTGCTGACGCCAGGGTCGCTGGCGCGCGCCGTCCGGGTGATGCAGGCGCATCCCGACGTCGTGCTCACCTATGGGCGCGACATTGCGTTCAGCGCGCCGCAGCCGCCGTCGCTCGATGCGCGCAGGGAGCCGGAGAGCTATCGCATCTATTCGTATCGCGAGCTGCTCGACACGGCCTGTCGTCTCGGCCACACACCGATTCAGGCGCCGACCGTGCTGGTGAAAACCGACGCGCACCGCGCCGCGGGAGAGTACCGGGTCGAGCTCCCGCACAGCGGGGACACCGAGATCTGGCTGCGCATCGTGTCGCACGGGCGGGTCGCGGCGCTCGATGCCGTGCAGGCCTTCCGCCGCATGCATGCCACCAACATGAGCCATGGCTACTCGCCACGGCAGCGCCTCGAGGAGCAGCTGCGGGCGTTCGAAACGCATCTCGGCGAATCGCCGCTGCCGCCGCCCGAGCGCGAACAGTACGTGCGGACGATCCGCCGGACCACCGCGGAGGCGGTGTTCTGGCACGCGGCCCGCCTCTTCGACGCGGGCGATCGCGCCGAGTGCGCCGCGTCGCTCGCCTTTGCCGCATCGATTGATACCGGCATCACGCGGACGCGCGCCTGGTCGCGGCTGCAGTGGAAACGACGGTTCGGCCCGGTGGTCGCGGGCTTCTTCGAGCGCGTGCTGCGCCGCATGCGCGAGCCGGCGATGGTGAACCTGTGAGCGCTCTCCACCTGGCGCGCTCGGCGGCGGACGGCGCTCGAGGCGACGAGCTGCACGTGCTGATGGAGCTGTCGTCGTGCGACCTGCGCATCGGCGCGGTGAACGACGCGATCGATCTCGCCGCGCTCGCCCGCCCGCTGGGAGTGCGGTTTACGTTCGCCGGACCGCTCGACGATGCGTTTGCGGCCGCGGCCGCCCGGAGCGGCGCCGAGGTGGTGCGAGCGTCGAGCCGCACGTTCTCGCGTGCCGCCCTTCCGCTCTACGCGCTCGACGTGGCGCGGTGGGTGGAGCGTCTCGCCCGGCATCGCCCGGATGTCGTCCACTTGAATTACGCCGGATGGGGACCGTCCCTCGCGTGCGCGGCACGCCTCTCTCACGTCCCGGTCGCAGGCCGCGCGAGCGGTGCGTTCATCGACAACAACCCGTCGAACCGCTGGGTCGATACGCTCCTGGCCAACTGCGCGCCGCAGGCGAGCGAGCTGCTGCAGTCGCCGCTCGCCTCGCGCGTGGTCATCGCCGGCGACCTGTTTCGCCCCGCCCGCGTGACCGCCGTCGATCGGCATCATCGCGGCCTGCGCGCGCCGCGGATCCTCTTTCTCGGGCAGCTCGTCGAGCGCAAGGGGATCCACGTGCTGCTCGAAGCCTTCGTCCGCATGGAGGCCGACGCCGAGCTGTGGATCGTCGGCGGCGACTGGAACAGTGCCGGCTACCCGGCGCGCCTGCGCGCGGCGATCGAGGCGCTCGGGATTGCCGGACGCGTCACGCTCAGAAATCACACCGACGACGTTGCCCCCTTGCTGCAGGCGGCGGACATCTTCGTGCTGCCCTCGTTGAGCGAGGCGCGGCCGCGCAGCATTCTCGAGGCGATGCTCGCAGAACTGCCGGTCGTGGCGTCGGACGTGGGCGGCATTCCGACTCTGGTCGAGCACGACGCCACCGGCGTGCTGGTCCCGGCGGACGACGCCCCGGCGCTCGCCGGCGCGCTCGATCGTCTGGCGTCGTCCGAGGCGACGCGCCTCCAGTTCGGTCGCGCCGCCCGCCGCTACGTCGAGCAGGAATGCCGTCCCGAGCGGACCGCACGCAAGTACGTCGAGACCTACCGCGCGATGATTGCGGACGCGCGCCGGCCGCGGCCGCCGTTCGGCGCGGGGCTGCTGTCGCGTCCGCGGGTGACACGGTGATCGCGATGGCGGTGCATCCCATCGAGGTCTTATTTGCTGGAGTGCAGGCGGATCCCGCCGCGCGAGTGCCGATCACGTCGTCGGGCGTGCTGATGATGGACGGCGAATGGCGTCCGCTCAGGCCGCTGGCGCTGGGGATTGATCCGGCTCCCCGGCAGGCGCCGATCATCCTGGGCGTCGCGCTGCGCTCGGGCCGGGGCCGCGCCGCGGATCTGCGGTCGTGGGCGACGTTGCCGATGCGCGTCCGCGCGTGCGAACGCGCGCTCGTCAAGAGCGGCTGCCGGGTCACCCGCTATGCGGTGGACCCGAGCCTCGAGTCGCCGAATCTCGTCTTCGAACTGGGGAGCATCGCGGAAGAATATGCGTTGACGCATCTGCTCGGTCACAGCGGCCGCTGGAAGGTATTGCGCCGCCTGCTCACGTGGTGGCTCGGCTGCGATCCCTCCGTCGGCGGCATCGTCCTGATTGGAATCCAGCCATGATTCTGCACCTCCCGGAGATCGTCGAGCGCGTGCTGCCGGGACGCTTCGATACGCGGCGGCTCTCCGTCGCGGCGCTTTCGGCAACGCACCCCAAGTTCCTCGTGTTCGCGGACGATCGATCGCGTCCGGCGTGCGTCGTCGAAGTCGGACCGATGCCGCAGATGCAGCGGCATCATGACGTGCTGTCGAGGCTGCACGCAACGATTCCCGGTCTCGTCCCCGAGCCGCTCGCGTGCGCGCCGTGGGATGCGGCGTCGGCGGTGTGCGTGCAGGGCGGCCTGCCCGGGCTTCCCTGGTTCGCGCTCCGCCGCGAATACCGGAGCGCGCGGCAATGGCAGAAGCTGCTCGAATACGCAGTCCGCGCGCTCTGCCTGTTCCAGATGGCCGCACGCGCCGAACGCGGCTGGATCGCGACCGTCGAACCCGGGAATGCGCTGCGCGCGCAGCTCGACGGGTGTGTTGACGCGGGGATCGTGTTCGATTCGCCAACCCTGCGATTCGTCACGCGGCACGCGCAGCGCCTCGATCGCCTCGGTGCGATCCCCTCGCACTGGCAGCACGGCGACTTCTCCCTGAACAACCTGCTCGTCTCGCAGACGTCGGTGGGCATCATCGATTTCGACGAGCTGGGGGAAACGAGCATGCCGCTCCACGACGAGTTCGGCTTGGCGATCTCGATGCGGCTTTCGCAGGAAGGCGCGTGCGACCTGCCGTGGCGCTCGTGCCTCGACACGTGCGTGTCGTACGCCGCGGCACGCGCCCGCTACGACGCCGAAACGACGGAGGGGCTGCTGTTGCACCACCTCCTGTGGCGTATCCGGCGCTCGCTCGTGTCACCGTCGCGTGCGCCGCTGCGGCAATCGCTGCTCGACATGCTGGCGGCGTTCGCCGCCGAACCCTCCGGCTGGATCAGTCCTGAACCGAAGGAAGCCCACGCGTGGAACGGCGTCACGGGCGGGCGGCTGGGCATTCAGACGTAAAGAGGATCGCGGTTCAAGACGGGCGGGTCTTCAGACCCGCCCCGTCGTCGTTCATGTAGGGCGGGTCTTCAGACCGGCCTCGGCCTCGTTCACGTAGGGCGGGTCTTCAGACCGGCCTCGGCCTCGTTCACGTAGGGCGGGTCTTCAGACCCGCCTCGGCCTCGTCACGTACGACGGGTCTTCAGACCCGCCTCGGCCTCGTCACGTAGGGCGGGTCTTCAGACCCGCCTCGGCGCGAACGCGAGGGCGCCTGGCCACGA
>JABFWM010000037.1 GCA_013362195.1 Acidobacteriota bacterium | reverse complement strand
GCCGTGGCCGCGCAGGACCCTGCCGGTACCGCGCGGCGAGCCACGCGGCGGAACACGGCTTCGAGCGCCAGACCGACGCGGCGCCAGTCGTATTCCTCGGCGACCGCCATCGCCTCGGCGACGAGCGCGCCGCGCAGCGCCGGACGCGTCAGCACGCGGACGACCGCGTCGGCGAACGCCTCGTCGGTGCCGCCGATCAGCACCGACCGCCCGTCGCGGACGTCGAGGCCTTCGCACCCCAAGGGCGTCGACACGATCGGCACGCCCATCGCCATCGCCTCGAGCGCCTTCACGCGCGTGCCGCCGCCGATCGCCAGCGGGATCACGCAGACTTCCGCCCGCGCGTAGTACGGCCTCACGTCAGGGACGCGGCCGGTGACCTCGACATGCGGCGATGCGAGCGCGCGGATCGCCGCGGGCGGGCTGGCGCCGACGATCGTCAGCCGCGCGTGCGGGACGCGATCGAGGATCCGCGGCAGCACACGCTCGACGAAACGCAGCACCCCGTGATGATTCGGGTAATAACTCATCAACCCGGTGAAGATCATCGTCCCGGGTTCGGGCGGCGTCAGCAGCGGACGACGGTACTTGTCGAGATCGATGCCGTTCGGAACGACGGCCGTGGCGACGTGGGGAACGAGGGCCGCGAGCAGCCGGCGATCGCGCTCCGACGTCGTGCAGACGATCGAGAATCGCGACGCGTACGCGAGCTCTTCCCGCCGCGTCAGCGAGGCCTGGGTGCGGTAGAACGCGCGCCGCCAGGGTTCCCGCGACTCGCGCGCGGCGCGGGCGAGATTGTCGTGCTCGATGTTGTGGGTGTCGCCAACCAGCGGCATCCGGGCCGGCAGCCGGTAACAGCCCAGCATCGTCGTCGAGAAGTAGGCGAGGTCGAATGCGCGCGAGCCCGCGAGTTCGTCGAGCGCGCGCTGGAACGCGCGGCGGTGCAGACGGTAGAAGTCGCTGCGTGCGGTCGCGAGGTACCACCCGCACCGGGCCGCGTTGACGGCGGCGCCGCGCAGGTTCGGCACGAAGACGCTGTGCAGGCCGGGATCGCCGAACCGTTCGAGGAAGACGCCGCGATCGGCCCCGCTGCCGAGCGACAGCACGGTCACGTCGTGGCGCTTCAGCGTCTCGACGAGCACGTGGTAATTCCGGCGCGACGGACCGATGTCGGGTGGATACGGCGGCGCGTGAAACGCCATCAGAACCTTCACGGCCGTACTCCCGCCGCGGCCACACGCGCGCCGAGCAGGGACGAATAGATCGCCTCGAGCGCCGCCGTCCGCCGCGCCGGCGCAAAGCGCGCGGCAACCACGCGGCCTGCCGCGGCGAGATCTGCCGCGATGTCGCGCCGGGTCAGCACGTGCTCGATCCGCTCGCGGAGCTGCAGCGGCCGATCGGCCGCAACCAGGAGCGCGGACGACCCGTGCTGCACGATTTCCGGCACTCCGCCGACACCGGTCGCGACGATCGGGCACCCCGCCGCCAGCGCCTCGAGCAGCACGTTCGGCGAGCCTTCCGACCGCGAGGGCAGGACGAATACGTCCGCGGCGGCGTAATAGGGCGCGACGTCGGGCTGGAAGCCGTCGCACCGCAAGGTCACGCCGGCCGCCGCCGCGCGGGCCTCGAGCCGTCCGCGCTCCGGTCCGTCGCCGGCAATCACCACCATCGCGTCGCGGCGCACCACTGGATCGAGCGCCGCGCACGCATCGATCAGCACGTCGTGCCCCTTCTCGCGCGACAGCCGCCCAACCGACACGACGGCCCGTCTCCCCTCGAGACTCAGCCGGCGACGCGCGTCTTCGCGAGACGGCAGGTCCCTCGGCCAGACGGCGTTGTGCACGACGGCGACGCGCCCGGGATCGATGCCGCGGGCCGCGAGATCGCGCGCAAAGGCAGCGCACGGCGTGACGACCAGGTCGGCACGGCGGAGCGCCAGCCGGTCCGCCGTGCTGTAGATCCGATCCTTCAGATCGATGGTGGTGTAGCCGTGATGGAAAGCGACCCACGGCACCGCCGACCGGCCGCGCGCACGTGCGACGAGCGCGTGGGATTTGATGTTGTGCGTCTGGACGATCCCGGGACGTACCTGCGCGATCGTGTCACGCACGCGCGCGATCAGCGCCGGATCGAAGGCATGCCGCTCGTCCAGGACGACCATCGGCACGCCGCGCGCGTTCGCCGCGGCGACGAGCGCGTCGACGCCCGCATGGTGCGCGGGCGGGGCGTGACGCCGACGATAGGTCGCCACGTGCAGGTCGACATGCGTGCCGCTCTCGACCAGGTTGCGCGCCGCGCCGGTCAGTCCGAGCGCCTCGATGAATGCGAGCACGCGTGGCACACGCGCGCGTCGTGCAACGCAACTGCCACGAATGACAGGGATGACACGCGGAAAACGGGCGCTGAACGGCCGTCACTCCCCTCGAGCATGCCCAGTCGATCACCGGCGCTGCTCTGATTGGGCAAAGCGGCGGGAGGACCCCCTCCCCATGACAACGTCGCGTGCGCGCGAGGTGTTGACCCCCGCGATCCACCCCGGCCTTAGCGACTCCCGACGGCCCACCATTTCGCTTTCGTAATCAAGCGACGAAACCGTGGTTGACACCCCACGCGCGCTCCAATTCCTGTCTGCGAATATCCGCAGATTTTCACGGGTTTTTCTGCAGCACCTCGTGGCACCCGCCTTGCCCTAAGGGGCATGTCGGCGCAAACGCTCACGCGCCGCCTTTTCATTCGGACAACTCAAACGGAGAAATTGCATGCTCCCTTATCTCGGGAGAGGTGTGTCCGCGTTCACCCTCTTCGCCTTGTCGCTGGCTTCGGTGGCCTCAGCCCAGTCCGCCGTCATCAAGGTGGCGTACTTCAATATTCAGTCGGGCAAGGGAGAACCAGGGCTGCCAGGGCATCCGGTGCTGTTCTCCGACAACACGAACTGCATCGATCCGTCACAGCCGATGAACGGGTGGGGCGTCGGCTTCGTGCAGAAGGAACTGGTCGCCAAGCTGAGCGATCCATCGGTGATCGCGCTTGGCCTCGAAGAGGCGTGGAGCTGCGGTTCCCCTGAGAACGTCCGGCAGGCGCTCGGATGGAAGGCGCGAACCAGCGAGCACAACGGCGTCGGCCTCGTCGCGCGGTACGGACTCGCCGGCCCCGAGTTCTGGCAGCAGCTCGATACGACGAAGAACTCGAATCCCGCCGACACGATGTGGGCGCTGCGCGTCCCGGTCTGTCTCGACGCCGCATGCACGCAGTCGATGCCGGTGTACGTCGCGCACTGGTACGGCAGCGGCACCTACGGGCAGATCAGCTACGACACGCAGGCGCAGCAGACGGTCGCGTTCATCCAGAGCACGACCGCGGCCGGTGAACCGCACGTCTTCGGCGGCGATCTCAACGTCTGGGAAGGCAGCGGCGTCGTCTGCAATCAGACGCCGAACAATTCGTCCCTCACCTATCTTCGCAACGCCGGCTACATGGACGGGTGGAAGACGGTCAATGGCGCGGCCGAGGGCTACACCGGGATGACCAACCGCACCGGCTGCGGCTACCCGGAAGGATACGCCTGGAAGCGGATCGATTACGTCTGGTCGCAGCCGACGTTCCTGCCGACGGCGATGGAGCGGTTCGGCGTCTCGCCGGCGGGCGACGCGACGGCGTCCGATCATTACGGCATCATCGCGACGTTCCCGTATCCCGGCGCGGTGGCGCCGCCGCCGCCACCGCCACCGCCACC
>JABFWM010000627.1 GCA_013362195.1 Acidobacteriota bacterium | reverse complement strand
TCGACGCGATCGACATCGCGCTTCCGAATTACCTCCACGCCGAGGTCGCGATCGCCGCCGCGCGCGCGGGCAAGATCGTCATGTGCGAGAAGCCGCTCGCCCTCACGCTCGCGGACGCCGAAGCCATGGCCCAGGCGGCGCGCGGCCGTCCGACGATGGTCTGGTTCAATTACCGGCGCGTCCCCGCCGTCGCCTACGCGCACGCATTAATAGAGGATGGGCGCCTCGGCGACATCTACCATTACGACGCCGCCTACCGCCAGCAGTGGGGCCCCGATACCTCGCGTCGCGGATCGTGGAAGCTCGATCGCGCGCAGGCAGGATCCGGCGTCGCCGACGACTTGCTCACGCACCTGCTCGACACCGCGTTGTATCTCAACGGGCCGATGCAGGAAGGGGTCGCGATCGCGCGCACGTTCATGCCGGACCGCGCCATCGACGATGCGTTCGCGGCGATGATCCGCTTCGAGAACGGCAGCCTCGGCATGTTCGAGGCGACGCGCTTCGGCATCGGCTGCAAGAACGCGAACACCTTCCAGATGCACGGGTCCGGCGGCATGCTCCGCTTCAATCTCGAACGCCTGAATCACCTCGAGTTCCTCGACGCCTCCGAGCCGGCCGTCGAGCAGGGCCCCCGCGATCTGCTCGTCACCGACATGACGCATCCCGTCTTCGGCCATTTCTGGCGCCCCGGCCACATCATCGGCTACGAGCACACCTTCATCGCCGCGCTCGCGGAGTTTCTCGATGCGCTCGCGCGCGGCGTCGAGTTCCATCCCGACTTCGATGACGGTCTCGCCGTGCAGCGCGCGCTCGCCGCGCTGCAGCGCTCCGCCGTCACCCGGCAATGGACCGCCATCGAGGGAGTGCGCGCATGAAGGTCGCCGATGGGGTGCTCGCCCCGCAGCAGCGCTGGACGATCGTCGGCCTGCTGGCCGCGTCGATCACCATCAACCTGCTCGACCGCCAGATCCTCTCCGTGCTCGCGTCGGAGCTGCGCAGTCAGTTCAACTGGACCAACGCGCAGTACGGCTACATCGCGGTGGCATTCAACCTTGGCATGATGCTCGGGCAGATCCCGGCGGGCTCCTTGATGGATCGCGTCGGCACCCGCATCGGCCTGACGGCGATCTTCACCGCGTGGTCGCTCATCAGCGTGCTGCACGCGTTCGCGGGGCCTGGCACGCCGATCGAAGCCGTCGCGCGCGCGCTGATCACGTGGATCCCTGGCCTGCAGGGGCTCGCCGCGGGGCTCGCCGGGTTCCTGGTGCTGCGATTTCTGATGGGGCTCAGCGAGTGCGGCAACTACACGGCCGGCATCAAGGCCCTCGCCGGTCTGTTCCCGCCCGAGACGCGGGGCCGGGCCGGCGGTCTCTTCAACGCCGGCGCGCAGTTCGGCTCCGTCATCGCGCCGCCGATCGTCGTCTTTCTGGCGGCGCGCTTCGGCTGGCGGTGGGGCTTCGTCATCCCGGCCGTCGCCGGCCTGATCTGGCTGCCGTTCTGGCTCCGCACCGTCCCCGACAAAGAGACGATGACGGCGTTTGCGATCAAGCCTGCCGCCTCTGCGCCCCCGGTGACCGCGGCGTCAGGGATTGCCCTGCGTCGGCTGATCGGGAACCGCAAGGTCCTCGGGCTCTTTCTCATTCGCGTCTTCACCGGCCCGATCACGACGTTCTACTGGACCTGGCTGCCCCTGTATCTGCGGACCGGCCGCGGCATGTCGTTTCTCGCGCTCGGGATCTTCGCGTCGATTCCCAACCTGATTGGCATGACCGGCAATGTCATCGGCGGTTTCCTGACGGACCGGATCGTCCGCACCACCGGCTCGGTGGACCGCGGCCGCAAGATCGCGTTCACCTGCGCGTTCGGCCTCGGCGCGCTGAGCATGACGATGCCCTTCGTGCCGAACAATTACCTGGCGGTGCTGTTGATGGGCCTCGCGCTGTTCGGGAACCAGTGGGTCGCGGCCACCTATATCGGCACCGTCGGCGATGTCGTACCGCAGCAGCTCGCGGGACGCGTCAACGGCATTGCCGGGTTCGGCGACAACGGCGCCGCCCTGCTCGCGGTCCTCTACACCGGCGTCGTCGTCGATCTGTATGGCTGGACGCCGGTCTTCATCGGCGCCGGCATGCTGCCCTTCCTCGCCATGCTGAGCGTGTTCTTCGTGCTCGGCCGGATCGAGCCGGCGCGTTTCGAGGCCTGAGTTTCACCGGCGGCGTACTGCCGAGCATGGAGCGATCCGCCAACACACAAGGAGGCAGGAGATGGTGACGCGACGGAGTCCACGGATGTTTCTCGCAGGGGCGACGATGACGGCACTCGCGCTCGGCTCGGTGGCGATGTCGCGGCAGCAGGCGCCCACCGGTCCCGGCCGGCCGAACATTCCCGGATTCATCGGCAATCCCATCGATCCGCCGCCGATGCACGTCCCCGAGGGATTCACGCCCATCTTCAACGGCAAGGACCTGAGCGGCTGGCACATCAGCAAGACCAACCATCACGGCATCACGCCGGATTACCACGTGATGCACGGCCTGATCGTCGGCACGCAGCAACCGCTCGGGAGCGGCGGCATCCTGCTCACCGACAAGAAATACAGGAACGTGGAGGTCTACCTCGAGGTCAAGCCGGACTGGGGATGCGACAGCGGCCTATTCCTCCGCTCGAACGAGGCGGGCGACGCCTATCAGGTCACGCTCGACTATCTGCAGGGTGGACGCATCGGCGGGATCTACGGCGAAGGCCTGCAAGGCGTCGGCGGAAGCGGCGGCGGCGCGCAAACGGCACTCGCCGAGGACGGCTGGGTGAAGGCCTGGAAGCGCGAGGACTGGAACACGATCCGCGCGCGCATCGTCGGCGACGTGCCGCATATCACGGCATGGGTGAACGATCAGCAGGTGCTCGACTTCACCGATACCGCGAACCATGCCTCAGGCGGGATCACCGAGGGACCCATTGCCATTCAGGTGCACGGCGCGAACCGCTGGGTGCCGGGAGGCTTCTGGCGCTGGCGGAGCATCGCCGTGAAGGAGTTGCCGAACTGACCGGCGTTTCGATCCTGGCGAGAACCGTGCAACGACGGGCGTGCGGCGACTGCCGCACGAATGATCGTCCTCACCAGCGCGCGCCCGAGAGACCTCCGCGCGGTCGTGGCTTGCACACTGCTGGCGCTCGCCGTCACAGCGTGTGGCGGCTCGGCGTCCACCACCACGACGAACGCCATCGGACCGAGCCCGGTGAGGTGCGCGGCAACGGCGACGACCACATCGTCAACCTTCAGTTTCAACGGGGGGGCGGGCGAACTGAAGGTCCAGACCGAACGCGAGTGCCAGTGGACGGCGTCGACCGACGCGGGGTGGATCGCGCTGAAGCCGACGTCGGGACAAGGCCCCGGCACCGTCCAGGACTCGGTTGCCCGCCACGACCAGGGACGCTCCCGCGCCGGCGCAGTCGTCGTCAACGATCAACGACTCACGGTGTCGCAGGAGGCGGCGCCGTGCCGCATTCAGCTCGACGGGCCAGGCGCGCCCCTGACCGCTGACGGTGCCGCCGGATCGGTCAGGGTCTCGACGCTGGCCGGCTGCCGGTGGACGGCGACGACCGACGCGGCATGGATCGACCTCCGCGGTCCCACGTCCGGCGACGGCAATGGCGATGTCGCGTTCACGGCGGGACGGAACGATGGGACGGATCGCGCCGCCGTGATTCGCGTCAATGGCGTGGAGCAGGCCGTCAC
>JABFWM010000136.1 GCA_013362195.1 Acidobacteriota bacterium | reverse complement strand
AAGACCAACTACGAGCTCGCCCTGCAGGCCATGCGAGTTGAAGGGAACGACTTCTTTGCCGGCGTCACGTTCCCGGTTGCCGACTCGTTCTGTTCGCTGATCCTCGGCGGATGGGGCGGGACGGTCGTCGGGCTGTCCAGCATCAACGGACGCGACGCCTCCGAGAACGACACCACGCAGTCGATCGCGTTCGAGCGGCGGCGCTGGTACGACGTCCGCATCCGCGTGACGCCCGCGAAGATCGAGGCGTGGCTCGACGGCCGGCAGATCATCGATCAGGACATCACCGGCAAGCAGGTCTCGACGCGCGTCGAAGTGGACGCCTCGCAGCCGCTCGGCATCGCCGCCTGGCGCACCAAGGCCGCGGTTCGCGATATCCGCGTGCGGCCGCTGTCGCAGTAAGCGGATCCCGCCCGCGGCTGGCGCCGGCCGCGTCCTCGTTCCTCGCGCTGCTTGCGTCGAGGCGCGGATTCTGGTCCACAATGGCGCGAATCGGCTCTCGATCATGGGCGCGCTCGATCCGTACTCCCGTCCCGCACGCGCGACGCCGGCAGGCGTGCTCGCGTTGTGTGTGGCGGCGGCCGTAGTGGTGCTGGTACCGGCGCACCGCACGAGCGGACAGCAGCCGATCGCCTCGCCGCCGGACGAGCAGGCGCGCGTGCGCCTCGTCGAGCTTCACCGCGCCGCCGTCGCGCAGCTCGAGGCCGCGCGAGGCGGTGCGACAGTGGACGAGGTCGCGCGCGCGCTCCGCGACGCGAGCCGCAGCCTCGATGCGCTGGGGGCAGAGCCTGACCCGCCGTCCACGAGACAGCCCCCGATACTCGCGGCGCAGGCCCGCGCCGACCTTCGTCGCGCCGCCACCGATCTGCGGACGTTGCCGCCGTCGGATGCCGAACGCGTCGCCGCCGCGGTCCGGACGACCCTCGCGCTGCTCGAGAAAATCCGCGCGCGACTCGACGGAGACGTGGCGCTGGGGCTCACGTTTCAGGGCAGCTACAGCCAGGCGGCGCCGAAAGAGCCGGCGTACGGCGGGCACGCCACGGCCATGGGCCCGGTCCCGACCAGCGCGCCCTCACCGGTCGACGGCGCTCCGGTGCCAGTGACGTTTGAAGAAGGCGCGCACCTGCCCGCGGCGATGCACTGCGGCGGCGCCACCAAGGACCACATCGTCGAATCCGCCTGCGGCGGCGTTGCGCTGTTCGATTACGACGGCGACGGATGGCTCGATATCTATCTCGTCACGGCGGCGGCGCTCACGCCGGCTCGCCAGCGCGTGCCGCATCGCAACGTGCTCTATCGCAACCTCGGGCAGTGGAAGTTCGAGGACGTGTCGAAGAAGGCGGGCGTGGACCTTGCCGCGTGGGGAAGCGGCGCGTGCGTCGGCGATGTCGACGGCGACGGCCACCTCGATCTCTACGTGACGAACTGGGGCCCGAACGTGCTCTTCCGCAACCGCGGCGACGGCACGTTCGAGGATGCGACCGCCGCCGCGGGCCTCGCCGCCGGCGGCTGGAGCACCGGCTGCGCCTTCTTCGATGCCGATGCGGACGGCGACCTCGATCTCTACGTTGCGCGGTACGTCGAGACGACCTGGGATGCCGTCGTTCACGCGCAGCGGTCGCTCGTCTGGCGCAACGGTCCGCACATCATGGTCGGACCGGCGGGCCTTCCCGGCGAGGCCGATCTGTTCTTCGAGAACGTCGGCCACGGCAAGTTCGTCGAGGCGACGGCGGCGCACGGGCTCGCGGATGCCGCACGCGCGTATGGCTTCGGCGTGCTCGCGACCGACTACGACGATGACGGGTTCGTCGATCTGTTCGTCGCCAACGATTCGAACCCGAATTTCCTCTACCACAATCGCGGCGACGGCCGGTTCGAGAGCACGGGCCTGCTCGCAGGCGTCGCGGTGAACGGCGAGGCGCGTGCCCAGGCGGGCATGGGCGTCGACGCGGGCGACTACGACGGCGACGGGCGCGTCGACCTCGTCCTCACCGCCTTCGCCCACGATCGCAACACGCTCTACCGCAACATCGACGGCCGTCACTTCGAAGACGCGAGCGTCGCAGCCGGGCTCGCGGCCGCGACGTTCGTGCGCATGGGATGGGGCACGGCCTTCATCGATGCCGACCTCGACGGCCGCCTCGATCTGTTCTTCGCGAACGGCCACATCTTTTCCGACGTCGATCGCTATCCTGCCCTTGGCGAAACCTACCGCCAGAAAAACCAGCTGCTCCTCAACGCCGGGACGACGTTCCGCGACGTGTCGGATCGGGCGGG
Source organism: Acidobacteriota bacterium (assembly GCA_013362195.1). GTDB lineage: Bacteria > Acidobacteriota > Vicinamibacteria > Vicinamibacterales > 2-12-FULL-66-21 > QHWT01. The sequence continues at coordinate 1,462 of JABFWM010000136.1, read as the reverse complement.
GCCCGGACTGCAGGTCGCGCACGTCGGCCGGGGCCTTGCCGTCGGCGATCTCGACAACGACGGCGATCTCGACGTCGTCGTCAACAACACGGACGACGTTCCGACGGTGCTCGAGAATCGTCAGGCGACGAAGCACCATTGGGTCGGGGTGCGGGCGACGGCGGCGTCAGGCAATCGATTCGCGATTGGCGCGAAGGTCACGGTGTCAGGCGGCGGCCGGACGCAGGTGCGCGAGGTTCGATCGGGCGGCAGTTTTCTGTCGCAGAACGATCTGCGTGCGTACTTCGGGCTCGGTGACTACGCCGGTCCGGTCGACATCGAGGTCCGGATGCCGGGCGGCCATCGGTGGACGTGGAAGGCGCTGCCGGTCGATCGGTTGCACGACCTCGAGCTGTCGCGATGAAGGGCCGCTTCCTCGTCACCGGCATTCTCGCCGTGACTATCAGCGCGGGCGCCGCCTTGCGCGCGGGACCGCCGGGCCTGAAGCCCCGGCCAGCCCCAGAAGCACACGAAAGCGTCTACCGCCCGACGCTCGCGGTTCCGGAATCGATGCGGCCGTTCCTCGAACACCTCGAACCCGGGAGCGATGCGTTTGCGCTGGAGCGGACCGCCCGGGAGCTGGACGCGCGGCTGCGGCTGTTGGCCGACGCGCTGCACGCCGGCGCGGCCGGAACGGTCGCAACAGAACTGCTCGATCCGGCGTTTCACGGGGCGCGTCTGCTTCCGGTGGCCGCGGCGCACACGGCGGCCGGGCCGCTCGACGTCGCGCGCGCCACCGACCTGCCGCGCGACCTTACGATCGACGCGCACGCCTTCGGGGCGGAGCTGCAGCGCCTGCGCGCCGACATGCGCGACGTCATCGTCGCCGAGTTCCTGATCACCGCCATCGAGAGCGACGGGCGGCCGGATGTGCCGTCGGTACGCACCACGGTCCGCTACGACATCGTCGGCGCGGGCACGAGCGCGTTCCGCGTGGAGCACGTCGGCGAGTGGGAGCTGCGTTGGCGCCGCGCCGCGGCGGAGTGGCGGGTGGTTGAATGGCGGGCCACGTCGGACGTGACCAGCCGCGCACGCGTGCCGATTTTCGCCGAGATCACCACCGCCGCGCTGGGAGGCATCGATTCGTTCCACAAGCAGCTGAGCATCGATCTCGATGCCTGGATGGCGACGTTCGACTCGGTGCTGACGCGCGATTCGAACGGCCATCATGGCGTGTCGGTCGGCGATGTCGACGGCGACGGCCTCGACGATCTGTATATCGCGCAGCCCGCCGGGCTGCCCAATCGTCTGTATCGCAATCGCGGCGACTCGACGTTCGAAGACGTGACCGAGCAGGCGGGCGTCGGCGTGCTCGACGACACCGCGCAGTCGCTCTTCGCGGACGTCGACAACGACGGCGATCAGGATTTGATCCTCACGACCGCGGTGCAGCCGCTGCTGTTCCTCAACGACGGTCGCTCCC
>JABFWM010000623.1 GCA_013362195.1 Acidobacteriota bacterium | reverse complement strand
ATCGCGGTCGTGACCCTCGTCAACTCCGCGGCGGTGTTCATGGCCGGCGCGCTGGCGATGTCGATCTTCGGATCGCTGCAGGTGGCGTCGCTGGTCTGCGCACGCATTCCCTACGCGATGGCGCGCGACGGGCTGTTCTTCGCATGGGTTTCGCACGTCAGCTCGCGCACCCGCGTGCCGGTCCGCGCGCTGCTCGCACAATCCGGATGGGCGACGGTGCTCGTCCTGTCGGGCTCCTATGACGTCATCACCGACTATGCGATCTTCGCGGTGTTGATCTTCGTCGGCCTGGCCATCGCGTCGGTGTTCGTGTTCCGGCGCCGCATGCCCGACGCGCCGCGCCCCTATCGCACGTGGGGTTATCCCGTCGTGCCGATCCTGTTCCTGCTCGTGTGCGCCTGGGTCGTCGTCAACACGGTGTGGACGACGCCCGGGCGGGCGCTGGCGGGCCTGGGCCTGATGGCGCTCGGCCTGCCGTTCTATTGGTACTGGTCGCGGAGGGCGGCCGGCCGGCATGGGTAGGGCCGTCGAAAGACCCGCCGTCCAGGAGTGCAATCGCGCCGATGTCTGACGTCCGCTTGATGACCCTCGATCCCGGCCACTTCCACGCCGCGCTCGTGCAGAAGGAAATGTATCCGCGTGTCGCGCCTCGCGTCGATGTGTTTGCGCCGCTTGGCCCCGACCTCTACGAACACCTGAAGCGCATCGACGGATTCAACCGTCGTGCGGAGCGGCCGACCTCCTGGGACGTCGAGGTCCATGCCGGCGGCAATCCGCTCGACCGCATGCTCCGCGATCGTCCCGGCAACGTCGTCATCCTGTCGGGGCGAAACCGCGTGAAGATCGATCGGATTCTCGCGTCGGTGAAGAACGGATTGCACGTGCTCGCGGACAAGCCCTGGATCCTCGACATCCAGCACCTGCCGCGGCTCGAGGCGGCGCTGGCCGAGGCGGAGCAGCGGAACGTCGTGGCCTACGACATCATGACGGAGCGGTTCGAGGTCACCAGCCGAGTGCAGCGCGCGCTGGTGAACGATCCCGCCATCTTTGGCGATGCGGAACGCGGCAGCGAGTCAGAGCCGGCGGTCTACATGGAAAGCGTCCACCACCTGATGAAGATGGTGGCCGGTGCGCCCAACATCCGCCCCGCCTGGTACTTCGAGACCGCGGAGCAGGGCGAGGGGTTGAACGACGTCGGCACGCACCTGGTCGATCTGATTCAGTGGACGCTCTTTCCGGATCAGGCGATCGACTATCGTGCGGACGTCCGCGTCCTGTCGGCGCAGCGCTGGCCGACGTGGATCAGCGAAGCAGATTTCCGCCGTGTCACGAACCAGCCGGCCTTCCCCCCGGCGCTGTCAGCCGCGGTCAAGGACGGCCGGCTGGAGTACTACTGCAACACGCTGGTCACCTACACGCTCCGCGGCGTGCATGCGACGCTGAATGTGATCTGGGACTGGGAGCCGCAGGCAGGCGCCGGCGATATTCACTATGCGTCGTATCGCGGCACGCGGGCGCGTATCGACGTGCGGCAGACGCACGCGGATCGCTATCGCCCTGAGCTCTATGTGATCCCGGCGGATCCCGCATCGATTGAGGCGCTGCTCGCGGCCGTGCAGCGGCGATTGCCGTCCCTCGCGTCGGAGTTTCCGGGCGTCGGCGTCGAGCGGCGCGGCGGCGAGTTGCACGTCGCGATCCCCGACGCGCTGCGCCTTGGCCACGAAGCGCATTTCGCGCAGGTGGCGCGCAGCTTTCTGGATTACCTGCAGGACCGCTCCCGGCTTCCGGCGTGGGAGCGGCCGAACATGCTCGCCAAGTACTACGTCACCACGAAAGGCACGGAGCTGGCGCGAGCGAACCCGCCGCGCGAGGGCGAGCGGCGCGCGCCCAGATGACGTCGCGGCGCCTGGGATGCGGGCGGCTCTCTCCATGTCCGTTGCTTCACCATCATCACCAGCAACCCGGGCATCGCATTCAGCGGGGTGCACCACGTCACAATCCGCGCCCAAGCCAGTCAACGAACCACGCCTGGAATTCCCGGAGCTCGCGCTGACGATCGCACGACACGGGCAGCGGCATCGGGCCGGGATCGATGCCGCGTGCGGCCAGACCTGCGCGAATCCCCCAGGGCACGGGCAGGCGCGCGAGGCGCGCGGCGATCTCGTCGACGAGTCCCTGCAGCCGCGCGGTCTCGTCGTGCCGGTGTTCGCGGAAGCTGCGCCGAAGGCGGACGAGCAGTTCCGGCCACATCGCCGCGATGCCCGAGATGCCGCCATTCCAGCCTGCCAGCAGTCCGCGATGGAGCAGGCGATCGTCGCCGACGAGGAGCGTCCAGGCGCGCCGCTGCTCCGGCGCGGTGAACAAGGCGAGATTCTCGGGGCGCCCGCTGCTGTCCTTGATGCCGACGATGAACGGCTCCTCGGCGAGCAGCGACAGCGCGGTCGGCGCCGCGAGGGCGTTGGTGAACTCCGGCAGATCGTAGAGCAGGCAGGGCGCCGCGAGTGCGCGGCTCGCCTCGGCGCAGTACGCGCGCAGGTCGTCCTGGGCATAGCGGAAGAAGTTCGGCATCGGCAGCAGCAGCGCGCGGGCGCCGGCGCGACCCGCCGCATCGCCAAGCTCGCGCACCAGCCGAAGCGACGGCGCGCCCACCGCCACCAGCAAGCCGCCTGACGGCACCTGCCCGGCCGCGCGCGCGATGATCGCCAGCCGATCGGCCGTCTCGAAGTGCGGATACTCGCCGGTCGCGCCGCCGACGCAGACGCCGTCGACGCCCGCGGTGAGCACGACATCGACCGCGCGCTCGAAGGCCGCGAGATTCACGCGGCCGTCGTGATGCACGGGCGTCGGCACCGCGGCGAACAGTCCGTTGAACGGGGCGGTCTCTGACGCGGGCATCGGCACGTATTATGGGTCAACACGTGAGCGACTCGGAATTCGTGGTGGCCGCCGATGCCGCCGGCACGAGGCTCGACAAGTTCCTGGCCGATCCATCGCGCCTCGGCTCGCGCGCGAAGGCGGCCGCCGCACTCGAGCGCGGCAAGGTGTTTCTCACCGGCCGCGAGGCGGCGCTGGGCGACGCCGCGACGCGGCTCGCCCGCGGCGATACCGTGCGCCTGTGGCTGGATCGTCCTGGCAGCGGGAAGCCGCGGGCCGCGACCTCGGAGATCGCCGACGTGCAGGTGATCTACGAAGACGAGACGCTGCTGGTGATCAACAAGCCGGCGGGGCTGCTCTCGGTCCCGCTCGAGCGCAAGCGCGGCGTGCCGTCGGTGTGCGATCGCCTCGAGGACCACTTCCGCTCGCGCGGCCGGAAGCGTCCGCTGGTCGTGCACCGCATCGATCAGGACACGTCCGGGCTCGTCGTCTTCGCCAAGGACGCGCCGGCGCAGGCGCAGCTGAAAGCGCAGTTCCGGCGTCGCGAACCGGAGCGGGTCTACTGGGCGATCGTCTATGGCAGGCCGGATCCGCCGCAGGGCACGTGGCGGGATCATCTCGTCTGGGATGACAAGGCGCTGATCCAGAAGGCGACGCATCCACGCGATCCGCGCGCGCAGGAAGCGATCAGCGACTATCGCACGCTCGAGGGCTTTCGCGACGCCGCGCTCGTCGAGGTGCGCTTGCGAACCGGGCGCCGGAACCAGATCCGCATCCAGGCGCGGCTGCGCGGGCACACGCTGATCGGTGAGGAACGCTACGTGTACGGTCCGGAGGTGCTGCGGCCGATCCACTTCGAGCGGCAGGCGCTGCACGCC
>JABFWM010000561.1 GCA_013362195.1 Acidobacteriota bacterium | reverse complement strand
AGCGGCACAGAGAGCCGTTCGCCGAGCCCGAGCCGATCGACGGCGCTCGTACGGCCGCCGTAGGTCCATCCGTAGCCATCGTCGTAGCGCAGGATGGGCAGGAACATCAGACGGCTCGTCACGCGCCTGATCGTCGACGGCCGCCGGCCGTCGGGGGTGACGCCCGGGCGTTCGTGCACCAGCAGCACGAGCGCGACTTCGTCCATGGCGAGCGTGCGATAACGCTTGCGCACGTCGACCTCGTCGAAGCGGCCGCTGGCGCGCAGCCGCTGCGTGATCGCGTCGAGGGCACCCGGGTCGAGCGGCGCGCCGACGGCAATGCCGGCGAGCCTGACGACCTCGTCGTCCTGGATCGTCACGTTGCCGTGGATGCGAATCTCGGCGATGGTTTCGCGGGTGGCCTGCTGAGCGGCCGCCCGGGGTGCCACGACCGCGAGACCCGCGACGAGCACGCCGGCCAGCGCGGCGCGCATCAGCGCGACTCCTGCTTCGGGACGGTGACCCGCGACGAGACGTCCGCCTTGCGGTAGCGCGAAAAGTCGCGCCGATAGCCCGCCTCGAACGAGCCGTTCGCCAGCGTGAAGCTGCCGCGGATGTTCACGTTCTTCGGCAGCCACACGCCTTCGAACGGCTGCCCCATCTCCATCGACGCGCGCAGATCGTCGACGCGCACGAGCCATGCCGCGGGCAGGAAATCCATCCACACGTTCGTGAACGTGTACTTCACGATCTGGTGGTTCGCCGGATCGACCCACAGCGTCACCTGCGCGGTCTTGTTCATCTTGCGATCGATCTCGTGCTCGGCCTGGCGCTCGCGATCCTGCTGCTTCGCGTCGCGCCCTTCGTGCTGGGTCGAGCGATCGCCCTTCTCGTCCACGCGATACTCGTCGTCGTGGTCGTCGTCGAAGAGGTGGGTGGGGAGATAGTCGATGCGAAGCACCTCCTTCGCATCCAGGGTCTCGCGCCCGGCGAGATAGTAGTTGCCGGGCTCGAACTTGAAATCGAGGAAATACGACTCGGACACGAACCGCGGCTCGTTGATCGGGCGGAGCGTGAAGTCTGGCGACTTGCCTTCCTTCGCGCGCGCCGCTTCGCGCTCGGTGCGGTGCTTGCGGCGCGACGTCTCGCTGCGGATCCAGCGCTCCTCGTACGCCCGCCGGTCGGCTTCCGGAATCGGCACGCCGTCGTACTTCAACGGGCTGCGCACGTGCATGCCGTCGCGGACGTACCAGGTGTACTCCCGCTTGAAGCGATTGATGGGCGCGCCGCCGGGGCCGAGAATCTCGAGGGTCTCCACCTCGTCGAGCACGTAGTCGCCGAGCGTCTTGCGATCCTCGTCGCGACGCTGGAGCGCGCGCGCCATGAACGCATCGAGATCGGTCGGCGCCGACGCGGGCGCCTGGGCGCTGCCTTCAGCGCCCCAGACGAGAAGGCCGAGCGCAATGAGCACGAGCAGGCGGGCGGGATGGAGCACAGGTCCTCCGTGGCGAGGCAGGCAGCGGCTCTCGGTGAGACGCAGCTCAGCGGACGTTTGTTCCCGGCCTGCACGCATCGGTACGTACGTTGCAGCCTCGTCGTCTGTTCGTCTGGAGGACATACACCCATGAACCGACTGGTGGCTGCGCTCGTCGTCTCGATGGCGGGCTCGCTGGCGGTGCCGGCGCGCGTCGACGCGCAGATTGGCTATTTCGGACAGAACAAGGTGCAGTATCGCACCTTCACGTTCCAGGTGATGAAGACCGATCACTTCGACATCTACTTCTATCCGGAAGAAGAGGCCGCCGCCCGCATGGCCGGCCGGATGGCGGAGCGGTGGTACACGCGCCTGTCGACGCTGCTGAGGCACGAGATGAAAATGCGCCAGCCGCTCATCCTTTACGGCAGCGGCTCGCAGTTCCGTCAGACCAACGTCGTCGAAGGCGATCTCGGCGAGGGGACGGGCGGCGTCACGGAAGCCTACAAGCGGCGTATCGTCCTGCCATTCGCGGGGCCGATCCAGGCGACCGATCACGTGCTCGGCCACGAGATCGTTCACGCCTTCCAGTACAGCATCACCAACACGACCGCGAGCGGCGCGGCCGGGGGCAACGCTGGCGCGCTCTCGCTTCCGCTCTGGTTCATCGAAGGGATGGCCGAATATCTGTCGCTCGGCCCCGACGATCCGCACACCGCGATGTGGATGCGCGAGTCGGTCCGCCGCGAGAAGCTGCCGGATATCGATGACCTCGACAATCCCCGGTATTTCCCCTACCGCTACGGCGAGGCGCTGTGGGCGTACATCGGCGGGCGCTACGGGGACGAGATGATCGGGCCCCTGCTGCGCCAGGCGGCGGGCAACAACGGCTACGACGTCGCGTTCCAGAAGGTGCTCGGCATCAAGACCAAGGAGCTGTCGAAGGCGTGGCACGATGCCACCTTCGCGGCATACCGCCCCCTCGCCGAGACGACGCGGATGCCGAAGACGTTCGCACGCGCGCTGATCACCGACGAGTCGGGTAAAGGGGGCATGAACGTCAGCCCGGTGCTCAGCCCCGACGGTTCGAAGATCGTCTTCTTCTCGTCGCGCGATCTGTTCTCGATCGATCTCTACGTCGCCGACGCGACGACCGGCAAGGTGCTGCACAAGATCACCGACACCGCGACGAACGCGCACCTCGACAGCATCGAGTTCATCGACTCGGCGGGCGCGTGGTCGCACGACGGACGGCTGTTCGCGTTCCCGGGATTGAGCGGCGGCAAGGCCATTCTCACGATCGTCGATGCGGAGCGCGGCAAGAAGGAGCGCGAGATCACGCTCGACACCGTCGATCAGGTCGTCAATCCGACGTGGTCGCCGGACGGCCGGCAGATCGCGTTCGCCGCGATGATCGGCGGCTTCACCGATCTGTTCGCCTACGATCTCGAGTCGAACCGGATGCGGCGCCTGACGAACGACGCCTTCGCCGAGATCCAGCCGGCCTGGTCGCCCGACGGCCGCAGCATCGCGTTCAGTACGGACCGGTTCACCACCAACATCCGCGACGTGCGCGCCGGCAACCTGCGCCTCGCCGTGCTGGATCTGTCGACGGGACAGACGCGCGAGCTGGGCGGATTCGACGATGGGAAGAACATCAATCCGCAGTGGGCTCCGGACGGCCGCGCCCTCTATTTCGTCTCCGATCGCCGCGGCATCTCGAACATCTATCGCCTGGACACCGACACCGGGTCGTCCACGCAGCTCACGAACCTGCTGCCGGGCGCCATCGGCATCACCGAGCTCAGCCCGGCGATGTCGGTGAGCGCCTCGCGCCTCGCGTTCAGCGTCTACGAGAACGACGGCTACAACATTTACGCGCTCGACGCGCCGCAGCAGCTCGCCGGCCTGCCACTGGAGTCGAGCATTCCGCGCGACGCCGGCGTGCTGCCGCCGCGCACCAGCGGCGGCGGCCTGGTCTACTCGTACTTGAACAACACGGCTGCCGGACTGCCGGTGACCAACGCGTTTCCGGCGGAGGACTACAAGCCGCGGCTGTCGCTGGATTTCCTCGGCCAGCCAATGGTCGGGTTCGGCGTCGACAGCTTCGGTTCGTACGTGGGCGGCGGCATCTCCGCGATGTTCAGCGACGTGCTCGGGAACCACGTCGTCGCGGGAGACATCCAGACGACGAGCCGGTTCGACGAAACGGGCGGAAGCGTGCTCTACCTGAATCGCACGCACCGGTGGAACTGGGGCGCCTCGCTGGACCAGACGCCGTACGTGCTGCGCGGATTCACTCAGTCGCT
>JABFWM010000612.1 GCA_013362195.1 Acidobacteriota bacterium | reverse complement strand
GGTGAGTGCGAGCGCGGGCGGCCACGGCGCCGCGCGCGAGCTGATCGAGCACGTGCTGCAGGCGCAGGGCACGTGGGCAACGGCGGTCGCGGAGTTTCTGGGATCCTGATGGCTACGCTCGTGCTTCTCGTCGGGCTCGTCGCCCTGCTCGTCGGCCTCGCCGTCGGCAAGGCGTGGGAGCGCTACAAGCTGCAGGACGGCGTGTGGACCGACCGGCGCCGCGCCCGCGAGTCGCCGCATTACATGCTGGGCCTCAACTTTCTCGTCGCCAGCCAGATCGATCCGGCGATCGACGAGTTGACGAAGGCGGCGCACGCCGCCGGCGATCCGCTCGAGATTCATCTGATTCTGGGCAATCTGTATCGGGAAAAGGGACAGGTCGGCCGCGCCATCCAGGAGCATCAAAGCCTGCTGCAGCGGCCGAACCTCCGCAAGCTCGAACACGCGAACGTGCTGCTGTGCCTCGGCCTCGACTACCGCCGCGGCGGCTTCATCGATCGCGCGATTGAAGCGTTCACGGAAGTGCTCCGGCTCGATCCGCACAATCGCTACGCGCTGTCGAATCTCGAGAAGCTGCACGAGGAACAGCATCAGTGGACGGACGCCTACGCGACGCGGCAGAAACTCGCGGCGCTGCCCGGCGCGGCCGACGAGGCGCCGCGCCACAACGAGATCCTCGCGTTCCTGGAATACGAGCTGGGACAGGACGCGCTGAAGCGGATGGACTACACGGAAGCGGCGCGCCGGTTCGAGGCGGCGATCGATCTCGATCCGCGCAATGCACCGGCGCACCTCAGTCTCGGCGACGTCCGGTTCTACGAAGGCCGCACGCCCGATGCGGCGGGCGTCTGGGAACGGCTCGTCGACGCCTCGCCGGAACGCGCCTACCTGGCGTTCTCACGGCTGGAAGGCGCGTATCCGAAACTGAGCGCGCCCGAACGCTTTCCGGCGCTGTGCGAGCGGCTGATCGCGGCAAACCCGCAGGACTGGCGCGCACGGCACGCGCTCGCGCGGCACCTGTCGGCCTACGGCCGCCCCGGCGACGCGCTCGAACTGCTGTTCGAGGCGGTCGGCTACAACCCGCACGCGCTCGCCCTGCATCAGACGATCTGGCAGACGCTCTCGGCGCTCGACCTTCCCCCGGATCTCGTCAGCCGCTACGTCGAGCTGACGCGCGACGCGATCTTCTACGTCGACCCGCATATCTGCCTGCGCTGCCGCTACCGCAGTACCGAGCTGCTGTGGCAGTGCCCGCAATGTCACGAGTGGAACACGTTCGTGGAGGAGCGGATCGCGCCGGCCAAGAGCGCGGACGTGGAGGCTCAGGGGTTGTGATTCAGGGCTCAGCCCTGAGCCTGAGCCGTACCTAAGCCCTAAAAAGTCCTGAGCCGCCCTGAGCCCTGAGCCGCCCTGAGCCCTAAGCCCTAAGTCCTGAGCCGCCCTGAGTCCTGAGCCCTAAGCCCTGAGCCTTCTAACCCCTGAGCCATTCATAGACGTCCCGCACCTGACGATCCGTCTCCGCGAAGCCGCGGTCGGTCCAGATCACGCGATCCGCGCGCTCGACCTTGTCCTCGATCGGCCATTGCGCGGCGATGCGCGCGCGCGCGTCGACGTCGGTGAGCCGGTCGCGCGCCGTGACGCGGCGGACCTGTTCGTCCGCGCTGCACGCGGCAACGACGACGCGATCGAACTGGTGATTGTGCCCGGTCTCGAACACGAGCGGGATGTCGGCCATCGCGAACCGCGCCGCGACGCGCAGGTTGGCGAACCACTCCTGGATGCGGCGGTACACCTCGGGATGGACGATCGCTTCGAGCGCCGCGCGGGCACGGGAGTCGGCAAAGACGATGCGCCCGAGTGCTGCGCGATCGAGCGCGCCGTCAGGCTGCAGCAGGGCGGCGCCGAAGCGGGTGGTGACCGCGTGCAAGCCGGGGGTGCCGGGAGCGAGGGCTTCGCGCGCGAGCAGGTCGGCGTCGATGACGGGAACGCCCAGCGCCGCGAACGCCGCCAGGCTGTACGACTTGCCCGTCGCGATGCCGCCCGTCAACGCGACGCGCAGCACGTGCTAGCGCCGCCTGGCCTCGGCGGCCGCGAGCGTGTTCTTGAGCAGCAACGCGATGGTCAGCGGGCCGACACCGCCGGGCACCGGCGTCAGCGCGCCAGCCACGTCGGCAACGCTCGGGTGAACGTCCCCGACGACAATCGATCCGCGTTTCGCAAACGCCTCGCGGCGGGCCGAGCCTTCGGCGAACAGGCGTTCCACGGTGGCGCGATCGCGCACCGGTGTGGTGCCCACGTCGATCACCGTGGCGCCCGCCTTGACGAACTCGCGCGTCACGAAGCCGGGGCGTCCGATGGCGGCAACGAGGATGTCGCCGCGCGCCGCGACCGACGGCAGGCCGGGCGTCTTCGAGTGGCAGACGGTGACGGTGGCATCGCGCTGCAGCAGCAGCATCGCCATCGGCTTGCCGACGATCTCGCTGCGGCCGATGACCACCGCGTGGCGGCCGCCGATCTCGATGCCCGATCGATCCAGCATCTCGATGATCCCCGAGGGCGTGCACGGCTTCAGGTGCGCGCGCCCCTGCACCAGCTTGCCGACGTTGACGGGATGAAACCCGTCGACGTCCTTGTCGGGATCGATCGCGTCGAACACGCGCTGCGAGGCGCCGCGGCCCATCGCGTCCGGCAGCGGCGACTGCACCAGGATGCCGTCGTGCCGCTCGCTGCGGTTGAGCATGTCGACCAGACGCAGCAACTCGTCGAGCGTCGCACCGGCCGGCAACCGCTGCAGATCGACCCAGAGCCCCGCGTCCGCTCCGGCCTTCACCTTGTTGCGTACGTAGACTTCGGATGCCGGATTCTCGCCCACGAGCACGATGCCGAGTCCTGGCGGCCGTCCCGCGGCGTTCGTGAACGCCTGCACCGCGGGAATCGCCGCCGCGCGAATCTCCGCCGCGATGGCCGTCCCATCGATCAGTCGCGCCGTCTGCACCTCACCCACGTGCCGTCCCCCGCGCCGCAACGAGCGCGTCGATTCCGCTGTTTCAGATTCGCCGCGCGCCCGAGTACGACGAGTCGTGCGCCCTAGCGGCGGGCGGTGGCGATCGCCCGGCCGCTGCTCCGGCGCAGGAACATGCCCACCACGAGCAGGGCGATCCCGATGCCCAGGATCACCAGGCCGAACCGGTCGGCAATGTCGGCGTTGATGTGCAGCCCGATGCGGCTGATGAGCGCGTCGAGCTCGCTCCACTTCGCCAGCTCCTCGGTCGTCACGCCGAAGGTCGTCAGGAACCCGAGCAGCGCGATCGCGAAGCCGTTGAACGTGACCAGCGCGCCGAGCATGGTGACCAGGTTCGCGAACGATTCCGCGCTGGTCCGGCTCATTTGTTCAGCGCGATCGGCGAGCGTGCTGTGCGTCCGCCCGTAGAACCAGTAGATCAGCATCCCGACGTCGAGCCAGCCGAGGAATCGCACCCAGGTCATCACCGACAGGCTGACCATCAGGTAGACGCACGAGAGTACGCCGAGGACCGGAATGATCGCGCCACCGGGCACCTTGAACGGCCGCGGCGCATCGGGGCGCTTCGCGCGCAGCACCGGCACCGCCACCGAGACGATGACGAACGCGAACAGCGTCCCGATGCTCGTCATCTCGCCGAGGATCTGAATCGGCACGAACCCGGCCACCAGCGCCACGACCACGCAGGTGATGATCGTCGTGATGTAGGGCGTCTTGAAGCGCGGATGCACCTTGCTGACGCC
>JABFWM010000026.1 GCA_013362195.1 Acidobacteriota bacterium | reverse complement strand
GTGCTGATGAATTTCGTCACCAGCGAGCTGCTGTACAGCGGATCGAGGGGAACTTCGCGCTTCGGAATCTCTCTACGTCGTGGCATATGACTTAGCTCTCAGCTATCAGCCGTCAGCTCTCAGCTCTTTCTTTCAAACCGCTGCGGCGGCAACCTCGTACTCTGATCAGCTGACAGCCGAGCGCTGACAGCTGGCCGCCCTACGAGTTTGGCCGCTTCGCGCCGTACTTCGAACGGCCCTGCTTGCGGCCCTGCACCCCCACGGCGTCCAGCGTGCCGCGGACGACGTGGTAGCGGACGCCCGGCAGATCCTTCACGCGGCCGCCGCGAATGAGCACCAGCGAGTGCTCCTGCAGGTTGTGGCCGACCCCCGGAATGTAGGTCGTCACCTCGATGCCGTTGGTGAGCCGCACGCGCGCCACCTTGCGCAAGGCCGAGTTCGGCTTCTTCGGCGTCTGCGTGAAGACGCGGACGCACACGCCACGCTTCTGCGGGCTGTCCTGCAGCGCAGGACTCTTCGTCTTGGTCAGGACCTTCTCGCGCCCCTTGCGCACAAGCTGGCTGATCGTCGGCACAATGACTCCACGGGGCGACAGGGCCCCACATTCCACACAAACAAGCCCGCCCGCGCACGCCCGAGGCGTGACCCGCGATTCGGTTCGTTGCCCCAGGCCTAGGGAACCGCGAAGCGGTCCGGCACCTGAAGCTGACTTACCCTATAGGTTTAATTGCATGCACCCGCGTGGGTGCGTCGGCGGCGCGCCTCCGGTTTCGAGGGCGCCTGCTTGAGACTCGGCGGCTAGATAGGGTGTCCTAGCGCCGACCAGAACCTTGCGAATATAACACGCGGTCAGGGCGTGTGCAAGTCGGCCGGCCGGCGCCAGGTTCGGCGGGAGCCGGTTATTTCTTGATGCGGTCGGCGAGATCGTCCAGCGTCTCGCCCACTTTGCGGCGGGTCTTGCCGAAGCCCTCCTGGACGCTGCCGGACGCCTCGTCCGCTACCCCTTCGTCATGGAGGCGCTCATTATTGGTAATGTCGCCCCACGCCTGCTTGGCCCGGCCTTTCAGCTTGTCGCCCTTGCCTTCCATTTCGTCGCGGTTCATGCAGTGCCTCCTGTCTGGAGTGCTTTCAAACCGCGGTGCGTCATCCGTATAGTGTCCCGGAGCCCGGGTCGTGAGACCCGGCAATAAGGTTCTTGCGCATCTCAGGCCGCAGCGGGTCAAAAGACCCGCCACCATGGCGACTCCGAGAGCACGTCAGATTCACGGCTGGACGGCCGAGGTCTGGCGTAACAAGTCGATCACCGCCTCGACCGTCTGCTCCTGCTGCGCTTCGCGGGAAAGAGTGGCGCTCCGATCCCACAATTGGTAGCGGTAGTAGCCGAACTGCCGGTGGTTGCCCCCTTCGATCCGGACCCAGCGGGTGGACGGGGGCAGCAGGTGTGCCGTGGCCCTGATCCGCTGCTCGGGCGCGACGCCGTCGCGCGTGCCGTAAATCTTCGTCACTGGAATGGACAGCGACGACAAGTCCACGTCGCGCGGATGCGTCGTCCCGATGAGCGCCAGCCCGGCCGACAGGCGCGGCTCGCGAGCGACCAGCGCGGAGGCGTGGACCGCGCCGCGGGAATGTCCGGCGACCACCCATCGCCGCGGCATCGATCGCATGGCCGCGTGTGCCGCCGCGAACAACTGCTCCTGCTGCGCGGCGAGCGTGGCGCAGCGATACGGCACCTTCATGACGAAGACGGGATACCCGTGCTCGGCGAGCGCCCGCGCGAACGGCGCGTACGCGTCGGGCGGCACCGGGCAGCCCGGGAAGAAGATCACACCCGCATCACCGCGATCGGTGGTGGGAAGAAACACCAGCGCATCGGGACGATCGTCGACACGGACGCGCCGATCGCTGGCGAGCACTTCGGGGCCGAAGCCGGTCGCCCGGAACGCAAGGGCGAGATACGATGACGCCAGGGCGAGCAGCAGCAGGCAGACGAGGATCAACGCGCGCCGGGTCCGCCGCAGCACGATGCGCGTGCGAGTGCTCACCATCGGGACCCCGGATCCTAGCGCAGATACTCGAGCGCGTGAGTGAGGCCCTGATGCCGCGATTGATCGCGCAGCCGACCGTCATTGCGTCCGCGGGAACGAAGCCAAAACAGATTCAGGAGTTCGCCGGACGCGTCAACTCCGGACACGCCGGCGTGAGCGTCGCGCGCATGGTGTCGCCGAGCGGCTGGGAGGAGCCCGGCCAGCGGCCGGAATTCGAGGAGATTACGGTCGTCCTGCGAGGGATGCTGCGCGTCGAGCACGAACACGGCGTGCTCGACGTGCAGGCGGGCCAGGCGGTGGTCGCGAGCCCTGGCGAATGGATCCGCTACAGCACCCCAGGCCTTGACGGCGCCGAATACGTCGCGGTGTGCCTGCCGGCGTTTTCACCGGCAACCGTGCACCGCGATCCGCCTACTGCTTGACGGTCAGCTCGTTGACGACGCGCTTGACGCCGGCGGTGTGGCGCGCGACGTCTTCGGCCTTCGTCTTCTGCGCCTCGTCAGGCACCGTGCCCTTCAGCGTGACGACGCCCTCGTCGGTGTCGACGTTGATGTCGTTCGCGATCACGCCCTTGACGGTCGACAGCTTCGTCTTCACCGTCGCGGTGATCGTCGCGTCGGCGGTCTTGCGGCCGGCGGCCTTCACCTTCGGCGTCGTATCGTCCTTGATGACGATCTTGGCCTTCTCGTCACTCTGCGCCGTCGTGTCGTCCTTCACCTTGACCTCGGTGTCTTCGTCCTTCCCCGTGGTTCCCGCGGTGTCCAGCGTGAGCTTGTTCTCGACGCGCTTCACGCCCTTGGTCTGCCGCGCGATGCGAAGGGCGGCGCTGCGCTCGGCCGCCGAGTGGACCTTCCCGGTCAGCGTGACGACGCCGTCCGCCGTGTCGACGTTGATGTCCGTCGCGCTCACGGTCTTGTTGGCCGCGAACTTGGTCTTCACCGCGGTCGTGATTGCCGCGTCCGACACCGCCGCGCCGGCTTTGTGCGCCGTGGACTGTGTCTTTTCCTTTGCTGTACCGGCCGCTTGAGCCGCAGCGTACCCTGACGTCAGCGCGATGACGCCGGCACTGCATACCACTACGGCCATCTTCCTCAACATGCGTCTCTCTCCTTGTGAATACACCACTCCTGCGAGGGCACGGCGAACAAGAGAGCATCATCCGTGCCGCGTGCACCTCATGTGCGAAACCGGGTAAGGACGAGCCTCGCGGCGGGTTACACGAGGACGCGGATGATGTCGGACCGGGTAATGATGAAGGTCTTGTCCGTTTTGAAGTCACGGACCAGAACGGCCGGGGTTGCCGGCGTGATCATGGTCGAGAGCGCCTCGACCGGCGTCGAGATGTCGACGAACGGAAACGCCGGCTGCATGATCGATTCGACCGGCTGATCCTTGACGGTCGCGTCCTCGACCAGGCACCCGTACAGGTGCGTCTCGTTCAGCGATCCGACCAGCCGCCCGTCGCGGGTGATCGAGATCTGCGAGAAGTCGTGGGCGCTCATCAGCTTCACCGCCGCTGACACCGGTTCGCGGCTCTCAATCGACAAGAGTTCGCCCGAGACCCCCGAGGCGACCAGGTCGCGCGCGGTCAATCCCGTCTTCTCGAAGAACCCTTTCTCGCGCATCCACTCGTCATTGAACATCTTCCCGAGGTAACGCGATCCGTGATCGTGGAAGACGACGACGATGAGATCGTCTGGGGTGAAGTGGTCCTCGAGCTGCAGGACGCC
>JABFWM010000176.1 GCA_013362195.1 Acidobacteriota bacterium | reverse complement strand
GAATCACAGCGGCGCGCCGTGCTCATGAACCGGCGCGACGCCGCCGGCCGTCTCGCGACGTTCCTGGCGCTGATGGCCGAACATCAGGAGCCGGCAGCCGGCCGCGCGATTCACGTGCCGATGACGCGCTCGGACATCGCCGATTTCCTCGGCCTCTCGCTCGAAAGCGTCAGCCGCGCGACGGCGGAGCTCAAAGCGCGGCGGCTCGCGCGCTTCGAGACGCGGCACCGCGTCAGGATCCTCGACGAGGCCGGCCTCGCGCGCCTGATCGGGGACGTCTGACCACGCGCCGTGCGCATTTGTTGATTCAAATCAACACACGCGCGGACGCGACGCCTATATAGTCGAAAGTCTTAATACCGTCGGTGGCCGCTGCAGATCGTCCCTGCCGTCCTCACCTTCGTCGTGCAAGGCTCCCCAGCCAGCGTTCATCCCACCCCTCAGGTTATCAATACCGGTCTGCAGCGGCCGTTCGTCCCGCACCGGCCCCGCGCGTGCGCCGCGGGGTGTAACGGCTCTGCGATGGCGGCCGTATACGCGCCGACAGGCCAGCTCCGGCTCCGAATCATTGCAATTCAGGGTCGGACGGTGTCTACTGCGCCGTTCACAAGAGGAGCGTCCATGGACCAGAAGCATCCCGGGCCCTCATCACTCGCGTCCACTCGTCGTACCTGGCTGAAACAGGCCGCGCTGCTGGCGGGAACCGCGGCGGCGGCTGACGCCCTTGCACCCGCGACCGCTGCCGCACAGGCCGCCGCAAAACCGGCCGCGTCGCCGGGCGGCGTGGTGAAGGCGTCGGGCCGCAGCCACATCGTCGAGACGGCGAGCGGGAAGGTCAGGGGCTTCTCCGCCAACGGCAATTACGCCTTCAAGGGCATTCCGTACGCCGCGGCCGCGGCGGGCACGCAGCGCTTCATGGCGCCCGCGAAGCCGGCGCCCTGGACGGGCGTCCGCAGCGCGCTCGCGCTCGGTCCGTCGAGCCCGCAGGCCTTCAACAGCACGTTCATCGGCCGCCGCGCCGGCTGGAACAACGACGAAGAGGCCTTCATGTTCGACTGGGACGATGGTCGTCCGTCGGAGGACTGCCTGCGCGTCAATGTGTGGACGCCCGCGCTTGGCAGCGCCCGGCGCCGTCCGGTGCTCGTGTGGATTCACGGCGGCGGCTACTCGTCGGGATCGAGCAACGAACTGCGGATGTACGACGGCGAGAGCCTCAGCCGCCGCGGCGACGCCGTGGTCGTCAGCCTGAATCACCGGCTCGGCGTCCTCGGCTACCTGAATCTCTCCGAATACGGCGAGCGGTGGGCGAACGCCGGCAACGCCGGGATGCTCGACATCGTGCAGGCCCTGCAGTGGGTACACGACAACATCGCGAACTTCGGCGGCGATCCGAACAGCGTCATGATCTTCGGGCAGTCCGGCGGCGGCGGCAAGGTCGGCACGCTGATGGGCATGCCGGCGGCGAAGGGGCTGTTCCAGCGCGCCGCGATTCAGAGCGGCTCGAGCGTGCGCAAGCCGCCCAGGGATCGATCGGGAGAGCTTGCGGCCGCGGTGCTGCAGGAGCTCGGACTCACGGCGTCGACGGTCGACAGGATCCAGGAGCTTCCCTACGAGCGCATCGTCGAGGCGGGCGTCATCGCGCAGCGCAAGCTGAATCCGACGCCGGCGGCGCCGGGCACCGGCGGCGGCGTCAACTGGGCGCCCGTCGTCGACGGCAGGATCCTGCCGGAGCATCCGTGGGATCCGAAAGCCTCACCGCTCGGCGCCGACGTCCCGCTGCTCGTCGGCACGACGCTGAACGAATTCGCCAACAGCATTCAGGCGGGCGATCCGTCGCTCGACGAGATGAGCCTCGACGACGTGCGCAAGCGCCTCACCGCGCAGCGCGGCGACAAGGCGAACGAGGCGCTGCAGTCGTTTCAGCGCAAGTATCCGAACGCCACGCCGTACGAGCTGTTCTCGCGTATCAGCGGCATGACCGGCCGTCAGAACGCGGTGACGCAGGCGGAGCGGAAGGCGGCGCTCGGCGCGGCGCCTGCGTACCTGTACTGGTTCCACTGGCAGACGCCCATTCTGGACGGACGTCCGCGCGCGTATCACTGCGCGGAGCTGCCCTTCGTGTTCTACAACACCGATCGCAGCGCGGCGATGACCGGCGGCGGCGCGGACGCGCGCGAGCTGGCGGGCAGAATCGCCGACGCGTGGATCGCGTTCGCGCGTTCCGGCAACCCCAATCACAAGGGGCTGCCGAAGTGGCCGGAGTTCAACGCGGCGCAGTGCCCGACGATGATTTTCGACAACGCGTGCACCGTCGAGAACGGGCCCGACAGCGAGCAGCGGCGCGTGCTGACGCCCTGAGCCCGGTTGTCAGGCGGAAGGCTTCGTCTTCGCACCGCCAGTCGCAGTCGGCGCGGCGCTTCGTGAGGTCGCCTCAGCTCAGCTTCGTAAAACCCCCAGTTGCCGGCGAGCCTCTGAATGCGGCAGAATCCGCCGACGCTGGGAGTCGGCCCATGCCCTTATCGGCCGGCGCAAGCTTACGCGGGCCGTTACGTTGTCGCGGCCGCCGTGTGTCGCCCAGCGGACGATGCCCACGCTTGCCGCCGGCACTCGACTTGGCCCGTATGAAATCCTCGCGTTCGCCGGTCGCGGCGGGATGGGTGAAGTGTATCGCGCGCGCGACACGCGCCTGGGCCGCCAGATCGCCCTCAAGGTCATTGGCGCGGCGCGCGAGGCGTATCCGGATCTCGAACGGCGCTTCGACGAGGAGATCCGCTTAGCCGCCAGCCTCGATCACCCGCGCATCTGCGCCGTCTACGACGTCGGTCAGCACGACGGCATCCGCTATTTCGTCATGGAGTTTCTCGAAGGAGAGACGCTGGCGGCGCGGCTCGCGCGAGGACCGCTGCCGCTCGGCGAGGTGCTCGACTACGGGATCGAGATTGCCTCGGCCCTCGCCTACGCGCACCGGCACCACGTGCTGCATCGCGACGTGAAGCCGGGCAACATCTTCCTGACGTCGTCCGGGATCAAGGTCGTCGACTTCGGCCTCGCCAAACTGCGCCGGCAGCTCGATCGCACGCCGGAGATCAGCGCGCTCGAAACGCTCGCCGTGCCGATCACGCACCCGGGGTTCGTGCATGGCACGCCCGAGTACCTGTCGCCCGAGCGGCTCGAAGGCCATGAAGAGGATCATCGCAGCGACATCTTCGCGTTCGGCGCGGTCCTCTATGAAATGGCGACCGGACGCCGCGCGTTCGACGCGCCCTCGGCGGCCGCGCTGATCTCGTCGATCCTGACGACCGACCCGCCCGCGATGGTGGGCCACGGGTCGGCCACGCCGGAGCTCGAATGGCTCGTCCGCCGCTGTCTGAGGAAACATCCGGATGCGCGATGGGACTCGATGAGCGATGTCGAGGCGGTGTTGAAGTGGCTCGCCTCGAGCGGCGCACGCTCGCCGCTCGCGGCGCAGACGGACCCTGCCTCGGATCCAGACCGGCTGGTGTCCGGCGATCCGCGCTCGGGCGCGACCAGAGGACGCACGCGTGCGAGCCGCATGGCCATGGTCTCCATTGTCGGCACGGTGCTGGTCTGCGCGGCCGCCGTGGCCTTGGCCCGCTCGTGGCTGCTGCCGCCCGGCGACAGCGCGGCCGAAGTGGTCCGTTTCACGCTGCCCGTCGAACCGGTCCCGACGATCAACTTCGGCGTGAACTTCGGCTCGCGGATTGCCATCTCGCGCGACGCCCAGCGCCTCGCCTACGTGTCGATCCACGGCAACAGC
>JABFWM010000244.1 GCA_013362195.1 Acidobacteriota bacterium | reverse complement strand
GCGTTGGCGACGTCGGCGACCCCTGCACCGCGACTGGCTCGC
This sequence comes from Acidobacteriota bacterium, assembly GCA_013362195.1. Taxonomy (GTDB): domain Bacteria; phylum Acidobacteriota; class Vicinamibacteria; order Vicinamibacterales; family 2-12-FULL-66-21; genus QHWT01. The sequence continues at coordinate 13,657 of JABFWM010000244.1, read as the reverse complement.
GGCATTCCGCGACCGCGTCGCCGGTCGCTCCATTCCGCTCGCGTTGGCGACGTCGGGGACCCCTGCACCCCGACTGGCTCGCGGCATTCCGCGACCGCTTCGCCGGTCGCTCCATTCCGCTCGCGTTGGCGACGTCGGGGACCCCTGCACCCCGACTGGCTCGCTGCATTCCGCGACCGCGTCGCCGGTCGCTCCCTTCCGCTCGCGTTGGCGACGTCGGGGACGCCTGCACCGCGACTGGCTCGCGGCATTCCGCGACCGCGTCGCCGGTCGCTCCCTTCCGCTCGCGTTGGCGACGTCGGGGACGCCTGCACCGCGACTGGCTCGCGCCATTCCGCGACCGCTCCGCACGGCGGCTCGTTTCCATCTTGAATCACGCCATCGCGTTTTCGAACGCCGGGTCTGAAGACCCGGCCTACCTGTGACGATGGAAGCCACGCCATCGCGTTTTCGAACGCCGGGTCTGAAGACCCGGCCTACCTGTGACGATGGAATGTGGATCTCACCCTCGATTCTATCCGCCAAATCCCAATCGATACGCGAGCAGTTTCTGGAGCTCCGACAGCACGTACCGCACATCGGCGCGGTTGCGCCACCAGTGCGCCGGATCGGACGTGTCGTAGCGGGTCGCGCGCACGATCGCCGCGACGCCGCTTCCGCGGAGTGCCTGCCGGAACGCGAAGGCCGTGCGGCGGCAGTGATACTTCGACGTGATGACCATCACCCGGCGCCAGCCGTGCGACGAGGCGAGCTCGCGCAGGAGCGCCGCTTCCTCGCCGGTGTTGTCGACCGCGCCGTCGGGCAGCACGATCGCCGAGGCGGGCACGCCCATCTGCAGCAGGGCGCTGCGCGCGAGCATCGGGTTGCTCGGATAGATCACGCCTCGCGCCCGCAGGATCGCTTCGGCCTGTTCCCGCTGTCCCGGACTCAGCACGATCGTTGGCGCATAGCCCGCCTTGAAGACATCGGCCGCTTCCATCCAGCGCTCCGCGTGCGCCCCTTCGAGGACGAACAGCGCGTCCACACGGGCGAGCGGGTCTTCTCGCTCCAGGAAGCGCCCCGCGAATGGAAGCAGCGCGAACGCGGTCACGACGGCGAGCACGCTCGCGATGATGGTCAGCCGCCGCAAGGCGGACAGAGTACGCCCCGACCCGGTCATGGTGCGGATGGGAGAAGGATGAAGGAGGCGGGCCCTGGCCGCAAGCACACGCTCGCGGCCCGGTACATGGTGTTGGTGTTGGCTAGCTCTCGATCAGGCGGACTTCACCTGCCCGAGGCCCTTTCCCGGACTCTTCGGGCGTGAATTCCACGCGCTGTCCTTCGCGCAAGAGCTCAAACACGGCCCCGCGGACGGAGCTGCGATGGAAGAAGTGCTCGATACCGCTCTCGTCGCGGATGAATCCGAACCCCTTGTCGATCAGGAGTCGCGCGATCGTCCCGGTTGGCATACCCGTGTCCTCCGATGAACGGCACCCCCGAGGAGATCCCGGAGGGTCCACAAGCCGAGCGCAGGAGAACACAACGTCCTACCGACACGTGTCTCGCCGCGACCCACGCGTCGCCGGCCCGGCTGCCGACGCACGCTGAGCTTGAAACCGGCTCAGTGTAGGTAGATCACCTACAGAAGTCAAGAAATCACTGGGGTTATGGCGATCGTCTAAAAATAGAACACTCAGCAAGAGCGCCCAATAGTGACGCGGTGAATCCAGGGATCCGAAACGGTGCACGCACCTCGAATGGGCCGCACGCGCGACGTCGGCGAGGCTCTCTGAGCGCGCCGGGAACGATTGTTCGTGTTGCGCAGAGCGCAATCTACAATTTGTTGGATGATGACCGCCGTGATCCTCGCCGCCGGACGATCGAGCCGATTCGGGCGTCCGAAAGCGTTCCTGCCCGTCGGACCCGGCGGTCCGCCATTCGTCGAGCGGCTCGTTGCGACGTTTCGTTCGGCAGGCGTGAACGAGGTCGTGGTCGTCGGCCGCGCCGGCGATGACGGGTTGCGCGAGTGCTGCGATCGGGCCGGGGCCAGGTTCGTTGAAAACCCGCGAGCGGATCAAGGCCAGCTCTCGTCGCTGATCTGCGCGCTCGACGCGCTCGGCCGCGAGGTGAGTGCCGTGATCGTCACGCCCGTCGACATGCCTCTGATTCGCGCGGACACGATCGGCGCGGTTCGCGATGCGTTCCTTGGCAGCGGCGCGGCGATCGCTCGCGCCGCGTATCGCGGGCGGCACGGGCACCCGGTGATCTTTGCCGCGGCGGTCTTCGGCGAGCTGCGGCGCGCGGATCCCGATCACGGCGCGAAAGCGGTCGTCCGCGCGCATGGAACGGCCGTGCTCGATGTCGATGTGGATGACGAGGGCGTCCTCCGGGACGTGGATACGGCGCAGGATTACCGCGATCTCTTCGGAGCAGACGCGTGATACTCGGCCTCATCCGGCTCGTCGTCCATCACCGTGACGTGTACCGCGGAAATCGCCGTACTGGCAAGCCACGTCCGGACGTCGAGCGACACGACATCGCCGGTCGATGTCGAGAGTTGCTCAGAGACTAACTGAACACCCCGGAACACGTTCTCCATGACATCCACATCGTGAATGTCGCGGTCGAGATGGTGCACAAGCCCTTCGGATTGCACGGTCGATGCCGCTTTTCGGGCCTCAGCCCTACACTCGCGGGTTGAGGTGCGCTATCGTTCGGGACAATGCGCAGCTCATATGCGGTCGTCGCACTCACCGTACTCCTCGGCCTGGCGTGGACGAGCAGCTCCGCCGCTCGTCAGGGCACGGCGGCGCCGCCGCAGCCCGGACCCGATTCGCAGGTCCAGCCCGGCACGCCCACCGGCGACATCATCAAGGGAGAGTTCGGCACGAGCCGCATCTATCCGGGGACGTGGCGCGAATACTGGATCTACATCCCCAGGCAGCTCGATCGAACCAAGCCGGCGCCGGTGATGGTGTTTCAGGACGGCCTGCAATACAACGCGCCGGTGGTCTTCGACAACCTGATTCACAAGAAGGACGTGCCGCCGATCGTGGCGCTCTTCGTGATGCACGGACGCGTGAAGGCCTCGTCGCCCGACGCGCTCGATCGAATGAACCGCAGCTACGAGTACGACTCGGTCAGCGACGAGTACGCGCGCTTCCTCGTGGACGAGTTGCTGCCGTACGTCGCGGCCAGGCACGGCCTGACGCTGTCGTCCGATCCGAACGATCGCGCGATTGCGGGGAACAGCAGCGGCGCGATTGCGGCGTTCGTCGCCGCGTGGCAGCGCCCCGACGCTTTTCGCCGCGTGTTCAGCGCGATCGGCACCTACGTGGGGCTGCGCGGCGGCAATCAGCTGTCCGTGCTCGTTCGCAAGATGGAACCCAGGCCGATTCGCGTCTTCCTCCAGGACGGCCGCAACGATTTGAACAACTACACGGGCAACTGGTTCCTCGCCAACCAGGACATGCTGTCGGCGTTGGAATTCGCCGGCTACGACGTTCGCCACGAGTGGGGCAACGGCGAGCACAACGCGCGGCACGCCGCCGCGATCTTCCCCGACGCGCTGCGCTGGCTCTGGCGCGACTGGCCGAAGGCGATCACCGCGAATCCCGAACGCGCGTCGAAGCAGGACGTCTATCAGACACTGATCCCTGGTGAAGACTGGCAGCTCGTGAGCGACGGACATCGCCACACGGACGGTCCGGCCGTCAACGAGCGCGGCGAGATGTTCTTCAGCGATCCGGCGAACGACCGGATCCACAAGATCGCGCTCGACGGGAAGGTGACGGTCTTCGCCGGGCACACCAACGGTGCGCGAGGCATGATGTTCGGTCCGGACGGACGTCTCTACGCGGGGTCGACGCGGACGAAACGGATCGTCGCGTATTCACCGTCGGGGACTGCCGACGTGATCGCCGACGGGACCGCCGTCAACGATCTCGCCGTGACCGTGAAAGGCGATCTGTATTTTTCCGACACCGCGGGCAGGAAGGTCTGGCTGGTCTCGAAAGGGGACAAGCCTCGCGTGGTCGACGAAGGGATCGACGCACCCGATGGCGTGGTGCTCTCACCGGATCAGACGCTCCTCTACGTCTCGGACGGCATCGGCCAGCTCTCGTGGGTGTTCCAGATTCAGCCGGACGGCTCGCTCGCACACAAGCAGCGCTATTTTTACGTGCACGTGCCCGACGCAGCGACGCGGAGCGGCGCCGGTGGGATGGCCGTCGACGCGGACGGCCGCGTCTACATCGCCACCACGCTCGGCGTGCAGGTGTTCGACCAGATCGGCAAGTGCCACGCGATCATTGCTGCGCCGCAGGCGACCGTCGAGTTCGGCGGTCCGAACCTGGATGAGATGTACGTCACGAACGGGGACAAGGTGTTCAAGCGCAAGACCAGGGTGAAAGGCGTGCTGTCGTGGCGCCAGCCGATCAAGCCGGCGCCGCCGCGTCTGTGACGATGGCGGGCGATTTTCCGGTTGAACCACCGATCGAGCCGATGCTCGCGAAGGCGGCGGACGAACTTCCGGCCGGTCCGTTTCTCTACGAACCCAAGTGGGACGGCTTTCGCGCGATCGCGTTCCGTGCCGGCGCCGAGGTCTACATCCAGAGCCGCGACCTCCGTCCGCTCGACCGCTATTTCCCCGAGCTGCACGACGAGTTCGTCCGCCACCTGCCCGACCGGTCGGTGCTCGACGGTGAGATCGTGATTGCGGCCGCGCACGGCCTCGATTTCGACGCGCTGCAGCTCCGCCTCCATCCCGCCGCGTCGCGGGTCGCGAAGCTCGCGAAGGAATCGCCCTCGTCGTTCGTGGCGTTCGATGCGATTGCGCTCGACGGGCGCGATCTGCGCGAGGAGCCGCAAGCGACGCGGCGCCAGCTGCTCGAAGCGGCGCTCGCCACCGTCGTGCCGCCGATCCACCTGACGCCGGCGACCTACGACGTCGGCGTCGCGGTGGAGTGGTTGTCGCGCTTCGAAGGCGCGGGCCTCGACGGCGTGATCGCGAAGCCGACCGGCGCCGCGTATCAGCCCGGCAAGCGCGCGATGATCAAGGTCAAGCACGCGCGCACGGCCGACTGCGTCGTCGCGGGATTCCGGTGGCACAAGAACGGGCCGGAGACGATGGTCGGATCGCTCCTGCTGGGGCTCTACGACGGGCGCGGCACGCTGCATCACGTCGGCGTGACCTCCTCGTTCACGGTCGCGAGACGGCGGGAGCTGGCCAGCGAGCTGGCGCCGCTGCGCGAGGGCGCGCTGGCGGGACATCCCTGGCGCGAATGGGCGGACGCGAGCAGTCACGAGTCGACGCGGATGCCCGGCGGGCAGAGCCGGTGGAGCGCCGGCAAGGACCTGTCGTGGGAGCCGCTCCGGATCGCGCGCGTGTGCGAGGTGAAGTACGACCACATGCAGGGCGACCGCTTTCGGCATGCGGCGATCTTCCTGCGCTGGCGTCCCGACAAGCAGCCACGCGACTGCCGCTACGATCAGCTCGAGGTCACGACTCCTTACGAGCTCGAGAAGGTCTTCGGCGCGTCGCGCCGGGCGCGGTGACCGCGCGCTCGGCAACCGCGCGCCAATCGTCCGGGGCCTCGTCGGGATCGAGGGCTTCCTGCGGCGGGCGGATCGCGCCGGGGACGTGCTGCAGATTCAGCCGGATGCGCGTCCACGTGTGAAACCGTCCGCGCATCGCGTCGACGAGCACGTCGGCCGGTTCCAGGTGCGCGGCCGCGTCCGGGTGGCGCGTCTTCCATCGCTCGAGGCCGGCGAGCGCATCCTCCTTCCGTTGCGCGCGTGCGATCTCGATGAGCGGGTGGGCCGGCGTCCGGCGGCGCGACGGCTGTACCCGCGCCGGCTCTCCGGCCTGCTTGCGGTAATGCGGCGGCCACGGCGCGTCGCCAAGTCCATCGCGTTCGTGGCGCGCGGACAGTTCGAGCAGCGGTTCGAGCGAACAGGGCCGGGCGTCCATGGCGGCATGGGGATCGCCCTGGCTGGCGAACCGCGCCGGCATGGAGGCGAGCGTGAACTCCGCCGGATCGCAATCGCGGACGTCGTTCCAGTCGAGCGGCGCGGAGACGCGCGCGTCGCGGGTCGGGCGAACGGAGTACGCGCCGGCAATCGTGCGGTCCTTCGCGTTCTGGTTGTAATCGAGGAACACGCCGTGGCGCTCCTCCTTCCACCATTTGCTGGTCGCGAGCGCGGGGGCGCGCCGTTCGACGTCGCGCGCGAACGCGAGCGCCGCGCGCCGCACCTGATCGAAGGTCCATTTCCGTTCGATCCGCACGTACACGTGCAGGCCACGTGAGCCTGACGTCTTGGGCCAGCCGATCAGGCCGAGGTCATCGAGGGCCGCGCGCACGACACCGGCGACGTCCCGCACCAGCGGCCATGCGATGCCGGGTACGGGATCGAGGTCGATGCGCAGTTCGTCCGGATGATCCAGATCGTCGCCGCGCACCGGATGCGGATGCAGTTCGAGGCAGGCGAGATTCGCCATCCACAGCAGTGCGGCGGCGTCTCGAGGCACGATTTCCTCCGCGCTCCGGCCCGAGGGAAATCGCAGCGTGACGACCTCGATCCAGTCGGGTCGCGAAGCCGGTGCGCGCTTCTGATAGAAGAACTCGCCCTTGATCCCGTTCGGGTAGCGCACGAGCACGTTCGGCCGCGCGCCCGATCCACGCAGCGCGCCGTCGGCGACCGCGAGGTAGTAGCGCGCGAGATCGAGCTTGGTGTGTCCCGCCTCCGGGAACAGGACCTTGCGCGGATTCGAGATCGCGACCTCGCGTCCGTCGACGATAAGGATTTCGCGTTCGGTCTTCGTGGGCATGCGCGATATCGATGAGACCCTGACCGTGGCGCAGGGACGATGAAGGTGATTGTAGGCCAGCGCAGTGTGGCGGCGGCGGGTGCCCGTGCGCCCCGCTCGCATCGAGCGTGCCGAGCTGATCGGTTGCGACAGCGCGCCCGGATCGTGCGGTGTTGCTGCTTGGAAACGGAGCCGCGGATGCGGTAGCCTTTGCGCGATTTGACCGATCCGTTCACCCGGAGTCGAGCGCGGGCACCGGACAGCGCCGGGCGGTCCGCCGCGCCAGTCCGGAGCCGCGTTGATTCCCCTGCGCCGCGCGCCCATCCACCCCATTGAAGAGGACTGCTGACGATGCGTGTCGCTCTGCTGCTGCTGTTTTTGGCGTCGCTGATGGCCGCCCCGCCGGACTGGCCGCATTACGGGGGCGGTCCCGATCAGCATCGCTATTCTCCCCTGACGCAGATCACGCCGGCCAACGTGCGGTCGTTGCGCGCGGCGTGGACCTATGACACCCGGGACGCGTTCGACGGATCCGAGATGCAGTGCCAGCCGGTCGTCGCGCACGGAGTGTTGTACGCGACGTCGCCCAAGCTGCGCGTGTTCGCGCTCGACGCGGCGACCGGCAAGGAGATCTGGAGCTTCGACACCAACCAGGATCAGAAGACGCTGACCCGGACCCGCATCCGCGGCTTGATGTACCGGGAACGCGGCGACGAGCGGCGGATCTACTTCGCGTCGCGCCACTGGCTCTACGCGCTGGATGCGAAGACGGGAAAGCCGGTCGCCAGCTTCGGGCAGGAGGGCCGGATCGATCTGCGCGACGGCTTCGAGGGTCGGGACCCGCGGGCGCTGAGTGTGGGCGTCAACACGCCAGGCGTGTTCTATGGCGACCTGCTGATCGTCGGCTCAATCGTCCCGGAAGGACTGCCCTCGGCGCCGGGTGACATCCGCGCCTACGACGTCAACACCGGCCAGCGGAAATGGGCCTTTCACACCATCCCGCATCCCGGAGAGTTCGGCTACGACACCTGGCCGCCGGACGCGTGGAAATACAGCGGTGGCGCCAATGCGTGGTCGGGCCTCGCGCTCGACGAGCGGCGCGGCTACGTCTATGCGGCCACAGGGTCGGCCGCTTACGACTTCTACGGCGCCAACCGCCACGGCGACAATCTGTTCGCCAACACCGTGCTCTGCCTGCGCGCCGACACCGGCGAGCGGGTCTGGCACTTTCAAGGCGTGAAGCACGACGTGTGGGACCGCGACTTCCCGGCGGCGCCGTCGCTCATCACCATCCGCCATGACGGGCGCGACCGTGATGTCGTCGCGCAGACCGCGAAGAACGGCCGCCTCTACGTGCTCGACCGCGACACCGGGCAGCCGCTGTTTCCGATGGAGCAGATCAAGGCGCCGGCGTCGGACGTGGAAGGGGAGCGCGTGTCCACGGCGCAGGTCTTGCCGACGTTGCCGCCGCCCTACACGCGACAGCGGTTCACCGAAGATCTGATCACGAAGCGCACCCCCGAAGCCGAAAAGGCGGTCCGCGCGGAATGGGAAAAACTGCGCAAGCGGGGCGAATTCGATCCGCCGAGCACGCAGGGCACGATCCTGTTCCCGGGCATGGATGGCGGAGGCGAATGGGGCGGCACCGCGTTCGATCCGACGTCGGGGTTTCTCTACGTCAATGCCAACGAGATGGCGTGGAAGGTGAAGCTCGCCGAGCGCAAGATGCCCGACGGTGAAACCACGAACGGGAAGGAGCTGTACGATCGCTACTGCGCGGCGTGCCATCGTCCCGACCTGCGCGGCAACCCGCCGGAATTTCCGTCGCTGACCGACGTCGGCACGCGGCGCAACATCGACGAGATCGAGAGCGTCGTCCGCAGCGGCGCGGGGCGGATGCCGGGCCATCCGGAGCTGCACCCGGCCCTGCGCCGCGCGATCGTCGATTACGTGCTCACGGGACGATCGTCCGAGGTGCGCGGCGATAAGCCCACGCCGTACGACGTCCGGTTCACGCTCGACGGCTACATCCGCTTCACCGATCCCGACGGCTTTCCCGCCATTACGCCGCCCTGGGGCACGCTCACGGCGATCGACATGAACCGCGCGGCGATCGCCTGGCAGGTGCCGCTGGGCGAAGTGCCGGGATCCGGACTGACCAACACCGGCAGCGAGAATTACGGCGGCCCGGTGGTGACGGCGAGCGGCCTGGTGTTCATTGGCGCGACGAATTACGACAAGAAGTTTCGCGCGTTCGATGCGCGCACCGGCAAGCTGCTGTGGGAGACGACGCTGCCGGCGGCCGGCAATGCGACGCCCGCGGTGTACGAGGTGAACGGGAAGCAGTTCGTCGTGATTGCGGCGGGCGGCGGGAAGTGGGGTGCGCCGTCAGGCGGCAGCTACGTCGCGTTCGCGCTGCCGTGATGTGGTTGCCGCATCTCCGTCCGTGCACCTGTGGCTTGTCGGCTAGTGATGTCCGTCGGCGTGCGTGCACCCGGGGAACTCGGAGAAGAACACGTTGCCGGTCCATCCGAGCTCGCGCATCCCGATCTCTGACGAGTAATAGGCGCCGACGATCCAGCCTTTCAGCTGCTCGAACTGATCGCGGATCGTGATGCGGGCGGGAGCGGCCGCGCCGCGGGCCGCGGCGCCCGGCTTCTCGGTCGACGCGCGCGTCAGCAGCTCGTCCTGCTGGTCGCCGGTGAGGTGTTTCCAGGGCACGTTGAAGCGCGTCAGGGCGAGCTGTTCGAACGCGCTCATCGCGCGAAGGAAGGCGCGCTGCTCGGCGTCGGCCGCAACGGTCAGCAGTTGATCGATGAATTCCGCGGAGTTCGCCTTGCTCGATCCGGGCAGGATCCGCTCGCCGAGGAGGCGCAGCGTTTCGAGCTGGTGCGCGGTGAGAAAGGCCGGCGTGTACTCCGCCGTCTGCGATCGGGCGTCGGCGAGGGCGAGTGCGTCCGCGTCGCGGAGGTGGTGCTGAATGGGATGCGCCGCGCCGACGAAGGGCAGCGTGACGAGGCCGCCGGCGCCGAGGGCCAGGCGGCGGATGACCTCGCGTCGCCCGGGATTCTGCAGGTGATCGCGCATCGACGGCGCAGTCTAGCACGGCCCGTTTGACGCCGATCCAGGCGTCTGGTACGGTGGCGCGGTCGGAACGGGGACAGTCACACTTCTGGAACCGGGCCATAACGGCGCCAGAAACCGTGACAGTCACAGTTCTGACCGGGCGATAACGGCGGAAACCGTGACAGTCACAGTTCTCGAACCGGACCATCGGCGGCGCCAGAAACGGTGACAGTCACACTTTCGACGCCCCGCACTGTTCGCTTCTGGGAAAAGTGTGAGTGTCCCCGTTCCAGCGAGGGCTGACGCACATGCAGGCGCGCACGCTCCCCCCGTTCGATGTCGTCGTCGTCGGATCCGGCGCGTCCGGCGGCTGGGCCGCCAAGCGTCTCGCTGAAGCCGGGCTCAAGGTCGCCGTCGTCGATGCCGGCCGCAAGCACACCGCCGCCGACTTCCGCGAGCATCGCCCCGACTACGAGCTGAAGTTTCGCAACCGCGCCCCCGACCTGATTCGCAAGACCCGGCCGCGCCAGACCGAGTGCTACGCCTGCACCGAGCACAACTACGACTGGTTCGCGAACGATCTCGACGAGCCCTACACGACCCCCGCGAACAAGCCATTCAGCTGGCAGGGGCGGATGCGCATCATGGGCGGCCGCACCAACGTGTGGGCGCGTCAGAGCTATCGCTTCAGCGACCTCGACTTCAAGGCGGCCTCCATCGATGGCCACGGCATCGACTGGCCGCTCGGCTACGCCGACCTGGCGCCCTACTACGACATCGTCGAGGAATACGCGGGGATCAGCGGCCTCGCGGAAGGCGTGTACGAGTTGCCGGACGGCAGGTTCCTCCCGCCGATGCCGTTCACATGCCCCGAGGTGCGCCTGCGTCATGCAGTCAAGCAGAAGTTCGGCCGCACCGTGACGATCGGCCGCACCGCGAACCTGACGCGTCCGCACAACGGTCGCGGCGCGTGTCATTACTGCGGGCCTTGCGAACGCGGCTGCGTGTCGCGCGCCTATTTCAACGCCGCGTTCACGACGATGGCGGACGCGCTGGCGACGGGAAACTGCACGCACATCCCCGACGCGATGGTCTATCAGGTGCTGATGGACGCCGACGCACCGCGCGCGCGCGGCGTCCTCTACATCGATCGCAACACGCGGGAGATGCACGAAGTCACGGGACGCGTGGTCGTGCTCTGCGCGCAGGCGCTCGAGTCCGTCCGCGTCCTGTTCAACTCGGCCACGCCCCGCTTTCCGAACGGCCTCGCGAACTCCAGCGGCGTGCTCGGGCAGTACCTCCAGGATCACGTGAGGAACGGCGGCGGCGCGACCGGCGAGTTCCCCGACATGCAGGCGAAACCGTCGCTTGGCGGGCCGCGTCGCCCGAACGGCATCTACGTGATCCGCTTCCGCAACACGAAGAACGGTCCGAAGTCGAAGAAATTCCTGCGCGGCTACGGGTATCAGGGCGGGTGGGGCGGCGCCGACTTCAACTGGAGCGCGCCCGGATTCGGAGACGCGTTCAAGACGGCGCTGATGGAGCCGGTGATCTCGCTCAATCTCGGCGGCTTTGGCGAATGCCTGCCGCGACGCGAGAACGTCGTCGAGATCGACAGGGACGTCGCCGATGTGTTCGGGATTCCGGTGCTACGCATCTCGATGTCGTGGACGGAGAACGAGCGCGCGATGATTGCCGACATGGCGACGTCAGCGGCCGAGATGCTCGAGGCGGCCGGCGCACGCAACGTCCGCCCATGGACCGTCGTCGATCGGATGCCCGGGATGGGGATTCACGAAGTGGGAGTCGCGCGGATGGGCACCAGTCCTAAAACGTCTGTGCTGAACCAGTTTCAGCAGGCGCACGACATCCGCAATCTCTTCGTCATGGACGGCGCCGGCTTCACGTCGAGCGCGTGCCAGAACCCGACGCTCACGATCATGGCGCTTGCCGTCCGCTCGTGCGACTACCTCATGAACGAGATGAAGCGCGGCTCGGTCTAGGTCTTCACCGTTTTGCGCAGATAGTCGAGACTCTGCGGGATCTGTTTGACCGCGTCGGGGTGCTCGTCTTCCAGGAAGTACCACTTCACCTGTGCCTGCTGCGCCGCCTCCAGCACCTTCGTCCACCGAATCGTGCCGGTCCCAAGCGTGACGCTGGCTTCATCAGGCGCCGCTCCGGTCGTCACGCCCGTTTCCGTGCTGCGCGAGAGGTCTTTCAGGTGCACCAGCCGGATGCGCCTGCCGTAGCGAGTCAGCAGCGCGACCGGATCGCCGCCGCCACGGACGACCCAGAACACGTCCATCTCGAAGTCCACGTGCTGCGGATCCGTTCCCCTGAACAGTCTGTCGAGCATCGTGCCGTCGGCGCCGCCAACGAACTCGTACCCGTGAATGTGGTAGCCGAGGCGCAGCTGCTCGCGCGCCGCGGCGGCGCCCCACGTGTTGAAGTCGCGGACCGCACGGTCGACGTCTTCGGCGGTCAGGACTTTCTCGTGCGGAATCCATCCGACAATCAGCTCTTCGACCCCCAGCGTCTTCGCGTCTTTGGCGACCGACGGAAACGCGTCGCGGAACTTGTCGTACTCGACGAACTGGCTGACCGCGCGCAGACCGGCGGCGCGCAGCGCGCGCGCGGTGTCGTCGGCGGACATGGGCGGGAACCCCGCCAGTTCGACGTCTTCGAATCCCCACTCGCGCACCATCTTGAGCGTGCCGGCCAGATCCTTCTTCAGCTCGTTGCGGACGCTGTAGAGTTCGAGACCGAGCCGGCCGCCTCGAGGGTGGGGCAACGGCGCCGCGAACCGCGGACGCGCCGCCGACAATGGCGCCGCGGCGATCGATACACCCACCGCAGACAGAAAGGAGCGTCTCGTCAGATTCATGCGGCGGATTCTACTCCGGTGACGTATAGAGCGATAGCGCAACCGATTCCCAGGGTCCACGTGGATGATGACGGTGAGGAGGACCGATGAACGCTGCACCACCACGCATTGTCGCAGGCGTCCTGGCGTGCCTGTTCGGCGGACCCCTGCTCGCGGCGCAGGCGCCGCAACGGATCGATCTCGCGGAGGGGCTTGCCGCCGGGAAGCTGAAGGCGGTCAATCGCGACGTGACGAAGCTCGACGGGCAGGGCCGCCCGGGGGCGGTCCACGTCAGCGAGCGCGAAGGCATCGGCGTCGTCTGGATCGACGGGTCTGATTTCACGGAAGGGACGATCGAGGTCGAGGTGCGCGGCCGCGACCTGCTGCAGCGCAGCTTCCTCGGAATCGCGTTTCATCGGAAGGACGACACCACCTACGAGGCCGTGTATCTCCGGCCGTTCAACTTCCGCGCGCAGGATCCGGTGCGCCACGATCACGCCGTCCAGTACATCTCCCAGCCGGACTACGACTGGCCGCGGCTGCGGAAGGAGTTCCCGGAAGAATTCGAGAATCCGGTCGACGCGTCGATCGTGCCCACCGACTGGGTGCCGCTCCGAGTCGTCGTGGCGGGCCAGAAGGTCCGGATTTTCGTCGGACCGGCAACGACGCCGACGCTTGAAGTCCGCAGGCTGGGTCAGCTGACGCGCGGGCCCGTCGGCCTGTGGGTAGGAACGATGAGCGACGGCGATTTCGCGAACCTGCGGATCACGCCGGCGAAGGGGCAAGAACGGTGACAGTCACACTTTCAGAACGGGGACAGTCACAGTTTTCCCACTAGTGGGAAAACTGTGACTGTCCCGGTTTTCCCGTTTTTGCGAATAACTGTGACTGTCACCGTTCTGCTCGGCCAGACCCCCACCGCGCGCGGGGTGCAGGGGCCC
>JABFWM010000204.1 GCA_013362195.1 Acidobacteriota bacterium | reverse complement strand
TCGCCTTCTCGATGCCCGTGTATTCGGAAAGCTTCTCCACCACTTCGTCGTCAGTCTGCGGAAACTTGCGCAGCGCATTCAGATAATCGGTGCGCGCGAACTCGGCGACTTCCTCCGCGAAAGTCAACAAACTGGTCGGCGTCGGATGCACGCCGAGCTTCTTGTGATACCACGCATCGGCCGCCGCGGTCGGCAGCGCGCCCACCGGATTGCCCGCCTGCCGGTAATCGAGAATCGACGACTGCAGCGTGACGCCGTTCAGATCGATGCCGTCCTCATGGAGCTTGTACGCGAGCACGCAACTGCGCGCCGTGCCGTACGACTCGCCGAACAGGAACTTCGGCGAATTCCAGCGGTTGTTCTTCGTCAGATAGCGCTTGATGAACTGGGCGATCGAGCCCGCGTCCTGATCCACGCCCCAGAAATCGCGGTTCTTGTTCGGCGCGATCGCGGCGGAATAGCCCGTGCCCACCGGATTGATGAAGATCAGGTCGCTCCGGTCGAGCAGACTGTCCGGGTTGTCTTCCATCTGATACGGCGCGGGTGGCGTGAAACTCGGCATCGCCGTCTTGATGCGGCGCGGCGCAAACGAGCCGAGCAGCACGAACACCGACGACGACCCCGGCCCGCCGTTATAGAAGAACGTGACAGGCCGCGTTTCCTCCTTCGCGCCGTCCTTCGTGAACGCGACGTAGAACATCTTCGCGTCCGGCTTCGAGCTGCTCGGGTCCACCGTCACGAGATGCCCGACGGTCGCCGTATAGGCGATCTTCGCGCCGCCGATCACCACGCTGTGATGCGTGATCGCCGCGTTCTCGTCCGCCTCGCTCGCCTGAACGGCATCGTCGGGACCGTTGCCGTAAGCGACCGGATCGAAATACGGCTGGTCCTTCTTCGCCGTCGCGGTCGTTTTCGGCGCCTTCTTCGCCGGGGCTTTCGCGGCACTCGCCATCGCCGTGTCTGCCGCGTTCGCGGGTTTGCCGCTCCCTGCCAGTGGATCGGAGTTCATCGTCGTCGCTCCAGAATCGTCGTCGTGGTTGTTGTTCACTGTCCTGCGCCTTGCTTCAGGTCTACGCGGCCTTGAGCGCCGCCGCGATCTTCGCGCCGTCCGGACTGCCCATGCCGGTGCAGGCGTCCCAGCCGGCCGCGGCGGAAAAGCTGCCGTTGTTGCCCTGCGTGATGTCGCGGAACGCCGTCTTCGTCGCGTAGAGCTTCGGATTGACGAAGCCCGCCGGCGACGCGTTGATCGTGTTGATGCGGGCGATCAGCCCCGCCCACAGCGGCGCGACCGCGCTCGTGCCGCCGACGACCGTCTCCTCGCCGTCGATCAGCACCTCGTAGCCGGTCTGCGGCGATGCATCGCCCGCCACATCGGGCACGCCGCGCTGCGCGAGCGCCGCCTGCGTGCCGTTGCGCGTGACCGAAAGCCCCTTCTGCCAGACCGGCAGCGCGAACACGCCGGACACGCCGCCGCCGCCCGCGCCGCCCTGGTCGCCGTCGTTCCAGACGACTTCCTGCGTGATGCCCGTGCCCGACGCCGACAGACTGGTGCCGCCGCAGCCGAGCACGTAGGGGCTCGATGCCGGAAAGTCGACGTGATCCGCGCCGTCGCCGACGCCGTCCGACGAGCCGCTGTCGCCCGACGCCGCGCAGACCGTCACGCCGAGCGCGGCCGCGCTTTGCAGCACGTCGTTGAACGCGCTGATCGATTGCGACGACCAGTTCGACTCGGCCCCGCCCCAGCTGATCGATATCACGGACGGCTTGTTGGCGGAATCGTGCAGCGCGCGATTGACCGCATCGACGAAACCGGCGTCGCTGTTCGGCGCGAAGTACACGGCGATGCGCGCGCCCGGCGCGATGGCGCCCGCGATCTCGATATCGAGCGTCACTTCGCCGTCCGGGCCGTTCGGGTTGCCGCTGGGCGCGTTCTTCGCGTTGTCCACGCCCACCGCCACCACCTGCGGCGCCTTCACGCCGAGCTTCGAGAAATACGCGGAAAGATCGGTGTCGCGATAGCCGCCGCCCAGCTCGATGATCGCGATGCACTGGCCGGCGCCGTCGCCATCGGGGAAGTCGTAGAGGCGCGCGAGATCGACCGGCGTAAACGACGCGGGCGTCATGCCGCGCGCCGGCCTGAACGGCGGACGGAAGCGGAAATGCGGACGCGCCTGCGGCTTGCTGTCGAGGCCGAGCACGGCGGTAACGGCGTCGTGCATGTCGTCGGGCACGTTGACGGGCCCCGTGCGGCCGCGATATTCGCCGATATTGTGATGCTGATAGCGTTCGAGCTTGACGTCGAACGCCTTCTCGAACTGATCGATGCTGCCCTTCAGCACGACGCTGCGCGTCTCGGTTTCCGCGCGCACGACCGCGAGGCCGTACAGTTTCGCAAACGCCCTGACCTTGTCTATGTCTTCCTGGGAGGCGGTGAAACGCTTGTCGAATTCCTCGCGCGAGACGGCTTGCGCCGGCTCCTTGCCCGCGTCGATGCGCGCCATCATCTGTTTGAAGCCCGCTTCGTCCTTGCGCCGCAGCATCACGATCACTTCGATCTGCTCAGCGGGATCGCACGCGCCGATGCATTTGGCGCCTTCGGGATGAATCTTGTCGCTGCCGCTGACCGGTTGCTTCGTCATGGTATCGATGCTCCTCGTTGGCCGTGAGTTTCAAAGGTTCTCGATCTTGCCGCTTTCGCGCATCCGGGGCGCAGCGCGCGTTGAGTCGCGCAGCACGCTGCTTATCGTCTTATTTTCCGGGCGCGAATGCAATTGCTCGGACCGTTGACGAGAGGATGCAGTTCCGGCGGGACAAATCCTGTCCCGATCGCGCCGGCGGCCTCGGGCGCGAGTCGGGGACGCTCCGCCAGCCGACGCGGCTCGCCTAGTGCGGCCGTTCCTCGTCGTACTCCGGACGCGCGCCGCGCGGCAGCCACGGCTCGCGATGCCGGCACCACAACTCGTAGTCCGGCTCGAAGAGGCCGGTTTCGTCGAACGCGCCGATGGGCAGGTCGACTTCATCGCGCGACACGAATTCCATAAACGCCACCGAGCCGCAGACCGGACAGAAGTGCCGCCGGCCTTCGTCGGAGCTGTGCCAGGTCGAAAGACTTCCGCTCATCGTCACCTCGCCGCGCGCGTAAATCGCATAAGCTCCAAAGGCGGAGCCGTGCACCTGCCGGCAGGTCATGCAATGACACATGCCGACGCGCTTCGGCCTGCCTGTCGCGCGGAAGCGAAACGCGCCGCAGGCGCATCCGCCTTCATGAACCGCTGACGTCATCTCATCGCGCTTCTGAACGTTCATCGATCTCTCCCGCAGTCAGGGACGCGCGGCACGCTGCCGCGCCTCGTGGTTTGTTACGATAACCCTTCACGATCGGAGATGGCACTCATGAGCACATCGAGCACGGCCGGCACCACGAGCACCTTGTCCCTCCTCAAGCTCCTTCCCGCCGCCGGATCCGAATTCGGTCCCGCCGCATCCGACCTCGTCGCCCACGTGCTGTCGCATAGCCGCTTCGATTCCGCGGCCAACGCCCACGCGCCGCGCGAAACCTTCCAAGGCGTCATCGTCGAGGACGTCATGAACGACGAATACGTCTTCCCGCTCGGGCGGACCGGCCAGTCGATCGTGCTGACCGGCTATCGCATCGCCGCCGGCTTCATCGCCGAGCGCGCCGCCGATGAATGGCTCGAGCTCGCGCACAAGGAACGTCTCGCAAGAGGCTTGCCCGCCGCGCCGCAGGGCAGCGAGCCGCACCTCTCGCCCGATCCCGCCGAGGC
>JABFWM010000163.1 GCA_013362195.1 Acidobacteriota bacterium | reverse complement strand
TCCAGTTCGACGATGTTGACGCCGGCGATCAGGCTGTCGAGGACGTCGCTGCCCTGCGTGATCATCGAGAACGCCTTCTCGACGCCGGTCAACGACCCGCCGTTCTTGTAGCGATTGCCGTTCGCCGAGGCGACGACCACGGGCTTCACCGGCGTCCTGGTCATGAGCGTCGGCGCCTGTCCGAAGGCCGGCGCGGAGGCGGCGGCGAGGCCGGCCGTGCCGGTCAACACGAATTCTCGACGAGTGACTTTGTCGCTCATGCGGGCACGACTCCTAACGGATCAGCTGAGAACGGTGACAGTCACAGTTCTGCTCAGAACCGGATTGTCACAGCTCCGGGGCGGAACGGGGACACTCACACGTCGCCGCAACACCGCACCCGGAACTGTGAGTGTCCCCGTTCTGGTGGAAGTGTGACTGTCACACTTCCGGGCCACCGGATTCTACGCCGCCGCCGCACATCGCGTCATTGACGCTGAGCTGCCAGGCAGGTACCATCAGCATTTGCCCTCATGATCATCCGTAATGCCACGTGCCATCTCGATTGAGACCATTCGCGAGGCGGCGCGGACCGTGTATGGGGCCGCGCGACGCACGCCGCTGGTCCCGCTCGGCCCGCTCGTTCCCGGCGGCCCGGCCATCTTTCTCAAGCTCGAGACGCTGCAGCCGATCGGGTCCTTCAAGATCCGGGGCGCGTACACCGCGGTCCGCCGCCTCACGCCGCAGCAGCTCGCCGGCGGGGTCTGGACGGTGAGCGCCGGCAAC
This sequence comes from Acidobacteriota bacterium, assembly GCA_013362195.1. Classification (GTDB taxonomy): domain Bacteria; phylum Acidobacteriota; class Vicinamibacteria; order Vicinamibacterales; family 2-12-FULL-66-21; genus QHWT01. The sequence goes on along the minus strand of JABFWM010000163.1, from coordinate 3,040 downwards.
GCCGCGCAGGGCGTCGCGCTCGCCGCCCGCACGGTCGGCGTGCCCTGCAGCGTGATGGTGATGGATACCGCCCCCGAGACGAAGCTGCGCGCCATCGATCGCCTGGGCGCCTCCATCGTGCAGGCCACCTACGACGAGTGCTGGCGGACCGTGGAGGCGCACGGCTCGCCGCGGATGACCGGCCACTTCGTCCATCCGTTCGACGACGATGATTTCATCAGCGGCAACGGCACCGCGGCGCTCGAAATCGTGGACGATCTGCCGGAGGTCGACGCCGTGATCGCGCCGGTCGGCGGCGGCGGCCTGCTGGCCGGGATTGGCGTGGCGCTGCACGCGCTCCGGCCCGAAGCGGCGGTCTATGCCGCGGAACCGGCAACGGCGGCGCCGCTCGAACGATCGCTCGCCCGCGGACGCGCCAGCCGCTTCGAGGAGTGGCAGGCGTCGTTTGTCGACGGCGCCGGCGGCAAGTCGGTACTCGAGAGCATGTGGCCGCTGCTCGAAGCGCACGTGAGCGCGTCGATCGTCGTCTCGCTGGACGACGTGGCGCAGGCGATGAAGCTCGTCGCCGATCGCGTCCACGTGATCGCGGAAGGCGCGGCGGCCTGCGCGGTCGCGGCCGCGCTGTCTCCGGCGCTCGCCGCGCGCGGCCATCGCAACGTCGTCGCCGTCGTCTCGGGCGGCAACGTGGATCTCGCGCGCTTCGCGCAACTGGTCGGGGCGTGCGCCCCCACCGCCGCGGCATGACCTCTGGCCCAGCTCAGGACTCTATGACCAATCCGCAACTTCCGCAGCTTCCCGATCGCATCAAGCGCCTCACCGATCTCGCCTACGACCTGTGGTGGACGTGGAATCCGATCGCCCGCGAGGTGTTCCGGCGGCTCGATTACGGGCTGTGGCGGCAGACGGCGCACAACCCGGTGTTGATGCTGCGCAGCGTCACGCCCGATCAGCTCGCGGTGCTCGCGAACGATGCGGAGTTCGTCCGCTTGTACGACGCGGCGATCGAGGCGCTCGATCGCGCGCGCGGCGCGCAGGACACGTGGTGGCTGCATCAATTCGGTTCGGGATCCGGGCCGATCGCCTACTTCTCGGCGGAGTTCGCGCTGCACCAGTCGCTGCCGATTTACGCCGGCGGCCTCGGCGTGCTCGCCGGCGACCACTGCAAGGAATCGAGCGACCTGGGGCTGCCGCTCGTCGGCGTCGGCTTCATGTATCCGCAGGGCTACTTCCATCAGAAGATCTCGCCCGAGGGCTGGCAGCAGGAATCGTACGAGCGCCTCAACTGGGCCGAGGCGGCGATCGAGCCGGCGTGCACGCAGGAGGGCCACAACTGCATCGTCCCGGTGCCGCTCGGCAACCGCAGCGTGCTGGTGCAGGTCTGGCGCGTGCGGCTCGGGCGGGTGAAGCTGTACCTGCTCGACACGGACCTCGAGGAGAACGCCCCGTGGGATCGCGAACTGTCGGCGCGCCTGTACGGCGGCGACCGCGAGACGCGGATCCAGCAGGAGATCATCCTCGGCGTCGGCGGCGTGCGCGCGCTGAAGGCCCTGGGATCGTCGCCGGCGGTCTGGCACCTGAACGAAGGGCACGCGGCGTTCGTCGTGCTGCAGCGGATCCGCGATCTGATCGAAGCGGGACAGACCTTCGACGGCGCGCTCGAGGAAGTGCGCCGCACGACCGTGTTCACCACCCACACGCCGGTGCCCGCCGGCCACGATGCGTTCCCGTTCAACCTGGTGGAAACGCACCTCGCCGGCTGCTGGGGCACGCTCGGCGCGTACCGCGATCGCTTCATGCAGCTCGGCGCCTACGACAACGGATCCGGCGTGCAGTTCAACATGACGGCGCTGGCGCTGCGCACGGCCAACGGCGTCAACGCCGTCAGCCAGCTGCACGGCGTGGTCACGCGCGAGATGTGGGGACCGATCTGGCCCGGCGTGGCCGAGGAGGCGCGGCCGGTCCGCGCGATCACCAACGGGATCCACGAACCGACGTGGCTCTCGAACGAGCTGGCGCGCCTGTTCGACGAGCACCTGCCGTCCGACTGGCGCGAGCGCCACGACGATCCGTCGGTGTGGACGGCCATCCAGAGCATTCCCGACGATGCGCTGTGGGCGGTGCGCGGCGCGCTCCGCGAATATCTGTTCGCGTTCATCCGCGAGCGGGCGCGGAGCCGCTGGCGCGAGCAGCAGGTCAGCGCGGCGCGGGTGGTGGCGGCGGGCACGCTGCTCGATCCCAACGCGCTCACGATCGGCTTCGCGCGCCGGTTCACCGGCTACAAGCGTCCCGAGCTGATCTTCCACAACCCGGATCGGCTGCGCGCGATCCTCAACGCGGCGCGGCGCCCCGTGCAGCTCGTGTTCGCCGGCAAGGCCCACCCGGCCGACGAAACCGGCAAGCATCATCTCCAGCAGGTGTACCGCCACGCGATCGATCCGTCCTACGGCGGCCGGCTCGCGTTCATCGACGACTACGATCTGCACGTCGCGCACTTCCTCGTCCAGGGCTGCGACGTGTGGCTGAACAATCCGCGCAAGCCGCTCGAAGCGAGCGGCACGAGCGGCATGAAGGCGTCGGTCAACGGCGTTCCGCATCTCTCGATCGGCGACGGCTGGTGGGCCGAAGGCTTCACCGGCGAGAACGGATGGTTGATCGACGGGCAGGCGCCGCCGGACGATCCCGAGGCGACGGACGCCGCCGATGCCGCCGCGCTCTACGATCTGCTCGAACGGCAGATCGTACCGGCCTTCTACGACCGTGATGCGGCGGGGATTCCGCGGCGGTGGCTCGCGGTGGTGCGTCAGGCGATCGCGACGGTGGCGCCGCGCTTCAGCGCGCGCCGCATGGTGAGGGAGTACGCGGTCCACCTCTACGCGCCGGCGCTGTGGACCGAGAACGTGAGCCGGTAGCCGCCACCGGCGCTCGCGCCGCGGCGCCACGCGCGCGAGTGCGCCGAGCCGACGCGAAGCGCCCCGCGAACCGGCGGCGGCGCGCGCCAGGAGACCACCGCTACAATCGAGACATGCCTCGAAAGTCCGTC